>CAXBHA010000373.1:0-3718 GCA_963974955.1 uncultured Yeosuana sp.
CTGGTTTACGTGGAATGCCAGATGTAATTACACAAATATCACTTTTTGCTGTTTACTATAATCATTTGTAATACCTGTGATTTTTGTGTCGAAACCATTTAAAGATGCCGTTTGCATTAAATCCATTGCCTTGCCTTCTGCATATCCTTCCTTTATGTCCAATAAAACCACTTCGGAAGCGAAATTTTTAATGGCAATATATTCTGCACAACTTGCACCAACTGCTCCTGCTCCAACTACTGTTACTTTCATAATTTATTTATTTAATATGAGTTATTTTAAAGATTGTAAATTTACGAATAATAATGCTTTAAATAAAAAAAGTGCAAGATTAAACTTGCACTTTTTCCGACTAATTCAAATAAATAAAACTAACTAAAACTAAACATTTATTTTTTGTTTAAAAGTTCTCACTTTTAAACTATTTTTTATCTAAACCCAAAGTTTAACCCTACTGAAAAAGCATTAAACTCTGCCAAATGATATTCTGCATTTAATCTGAAAAAACCTAATTTCAGTTTAGTTCCAACGGTTCCTCTTGCTCCAGATATTTCGCTAGATACCGAAAACGGATCAACAATATCATTTGAAGTTATAATGCCATTTGATACTCGATAAGTTCCTAATAAGTCTGAATTTGATTTCCCTTTGATGTAACCTACACCTCCGTAAAAATTTATCACTTTTAATTTTGTTGAAACTATTAATTGATACAACCATGTATTGGTTGCTGATTCCAAACGCTGATTTTCACCACTTACTCCAGAAGAACCAGTTAAATCATAAGCCCCACCTAAATGTGTATAAGCTACCAATCCAGAAATAGAAATTGGCCATAATTTATCGGCAGGTAGCCATTTTGTGAATTCATGTTGTAAGCCAACACCATAGATATTTAGTGAAAAGTCATCCGTTTTTATTTTCGGAATAAATCGTGCCTTAATTTCAGTTCCTTTAATAAGACCAACAGCTCCTTGAATAAATGCTGTAGGCAATAAATTTGCACTGGCATTACCAATCCCATTTGGTAGCGTTATTTGTTCGGTTTGTTGTCCAAAAATCGGATCATCATAAGTTACTTCTACAACAACATCTGGATTATTTTCTCCTAGAGCAGTGGCAACCATTTGCGGATTCCCACCTTAAGAAGGATTTGTTTTCACTACCTATAGTAGCAGCATTGGCAATGATAGAAATTTCAAAGCCTCCTAAAGGTTTTGCATCTGCTGAATTAAACCAGTTAGCATTTATACTGTACATCAATCCATTTGTTGCAGGTGCTAAATAATCGTTGGCAAAATGCTGTGCATCTGCAACGCCAGCAGCGAGAAGCGCATCTAAATCATTCTGGGCCTTTGCTACTATTGCAGTTAAAGACAATAACAATATGAAAGCAATTTTTTTCATTCTAATAAATTTGGTCAAACAAATATAGGAAAATATTTTAACATATTACATTTTATCGTTAAAATTTTACATTTTATCTGATTTTTTAAATTAGAAATTCATTCTAAAGCTTAAATTTGGGGTAATAGCCAGTGACTTATTATCTATTTGAATCGCTAGATTAGAATCATTTGGATCAACTTCATAATATCTATTGATCCTGTTTTCTCTATCCATAATATTTAAAACCCCTCCACGTAAAGATGCTTGAATGGATTTAGAAAGACTGAAATTATAATTTAACGACGCATCCAATCGAATAAATTCGTTCAAATTCTCACTATTTGGGGTATCATAATTCACAACCGTTGTACTGCCGCTTTGAACTGTTTCATTTTCTTCAACTGGTTTTGTGTATGGTTTACCAGACCTCCAAATACCCCCAACCGATATTTTTAAATTTTCTAAAATATCATAATTAAAAGCCATGGACAAAGAATGCCTGATATCAACGTTGTTTGGAAAAATAGATGGTATAAAAGTTTTAAATTCATAATCATTAACACTATAAGTATAACTTAACCAAGTACTATATTTATTGGCTGTTTTGTTTACTAAAAATTCTATGCCTTTTGACGTATAATTTCCTGTTGCATTTATGTATTGAAAATTATTATAAAATCCCTGATTGGAAGCCGTAATTCCTTCAACAAATTTATAAAACCCTTGAACATCCAAAACCAAATTACCATGGTTAAAGTCAAACCCAAAAGATACCTGTTTACTTATTGAAATAGGGATGTTTTGCGCATAGGGCTGTTTACTTTCTAAATTGGGTTTATTTTGCTCATTGGCCAAAATCCAACGTCTATTTTCAACACCTAAAAAATTATCTTGAAAATCAATCACCTGTGTTGTCGATTGATTTTTAAATTCTCCCTGCAACTTCACAGCAAACTGATTAGTCAATTTTTGCCTAAAATTCAATCTAGGCTCAATAATTATTTTATTGAATTTTTTAAAATAATTGGCCCTAACACCAAGTCTCAAATATGTGGTGTTTTTTTTAAATTCCACCTCAGTAAAAAATGCATGATTGAGCAATACATCTTTTTTTGTGCGTTCATAAGATGGTGCACTTACCGTGGTTCCGTTTAAAATACCAATTTCATCAAATTGATAACCATTTAACAAATTTAGATTCTTGTTAATTTTATAATTGGTCTTTAACTTTACGCTTGTTTCTAAAACCTCATTGGTCTGGGTTAATCTCTGGTCTGTTTCAATTCTATAATCAATAGCATCCACATTGTATTTTGAATAAAATGCACTGAGTTCTGTGCTAAAATCAGGCGTCCAAATACCACTCCAATTAACTCCAGCTCCAATATTTTGTTGTTTCAAACTACTGGTTTTAGATTCTTTTTCACTAGCATTATCAATAAAGCTTTCCTTATAATAAAGGGAGTTATTAATACCAATAACATTAGCTCTAAATTTATGTTTTTCATTAAGGTCGAATAACAATTTGGCAGTATAATCATAAAAAAAGAACTTAGAAGATCTATTACTTTCACTTATATTATCACTATTAGTGGTTAATTCGCTATCTTGAAAACTGCGCTCAAAATACTTATCATATACTGGAGATTTATAAAAATCGGTAAAAGACCGTCTTCCTGAAATATGTATGGCCCATTTTTTGCTTAACGGTATTTCAAAAAAGGCATCTCCACTAAGTAAATTAGTACCAATCCCCCCCGAAACCTCTTTCCCGATTTTGTCTTTTGTAAACATACTTATAGTACTTGACACACCATCACTAAATTCACTGGATGTACCGTTTTTAGTGACAATGACCTTATTGGTCAAATTAGGATTATAAGCTGAAATAAGTCCAAAAAAATGACCCGCATGGTACATTTTAATATTATCCCAAAGTATTAAATTCTGGTCATTGGTGCCACCTCTAACATTAATATTGGCTATGCTCTCATTAACACTTTCTACACCTGGCAATGCTTGAATGGACTGCAGAATATCGGGTTCTATAAGTCCTGGTAAAATGCCAAACTTTTCGGTATTTAAAACCGTGCTACCATCAATGAGTTTTTGCATCCCTGTGGTTAAAAATTTAGAAATCAATACCTGATTAAGCACTTCATTCTTCTCACTTAGTATAATTGTTTTACAATTGCCATTAACATTCCATAGTTCTTTAGCTGTAAACGTTTGTGCTTCATGACCTAAAAATGATACAACAACAGTTTCATTTAACGCAACATTATCAAGTTGAAAATTGCCATCTTCATTGGCAATAGTGCCTTTTGCT
>CAXBHA010000374.1:0-3707 GCA_963974955.1 uncultured Yeosuana sp.
CGCGTAACATTTTGGCTTACGCCGAATGCTCAGAGCCTTTTGGTGGCTCTGAGCATTTCACGTTTTCCAGGTGGCCCAGGTAATTTTTCTACCTTAAATCCAACAGCTTGCATGGCTCGTCTTACACTTCCTTTAGCTGAATACGTTACTAAAACACCATTGTCCTTTAAAGCATTGTACATTTTTTGAAATATGGATTCTGTCCATAGTTCAGGTTGAACCCGTGCTCCAAAAGCATCAAAATAAATAAGATTATACGCATTGGTATCCTTTATTTCAGAAAAAAATTTCTTCTGTTTATTTAAAGTAAAATACGGTACAGTTTGTTGTTGAGTGTCCCAATGAGATAGATGCAATAATTCAAACAATTTGTCTCCATTAGTAACATGAAGTTGAGTAGGATAATTTAATTGATGGATTTCATCCATGACCACAGGATAAGCTTCAATTCCAGTATAATCTGTGGAAATACCAAGTTTTTCCGATTCAAGCATTGTAATAAATGCATTTAAACCTGTACCAAAACCAATTTCTAAAATGGAAATAGGCTTATCAAAATCCATATTACAATCTAAAAAAAATTGCAATCCATGTTTTATAAACACATGGTAAGCTTCCTGAATGGCACCATGTTTAGAGTGGTATTGTTCATCCCATTCTGGCAAATGAATAGTTGAAGAACCATCGCCCGTAATAACAATTTTGCGCTCCAAATTAAATTTTAAACATTTTGTTGTAAATGTACCCTTTTTTTGAAGACGATTTTACTTAAATTTGTTCTGTAAAGATTATGAGTTATGAATACATTAACCAGTGACATAGAAATAATAAAATCGAAAACAACCAAAATACAAGATGTAGATTTTGAAAATCTAAGTTTTGGTAGTACATTTTCAGACCACATGTTGGAATGCAATTATAAAGATGGAAAGTGGCAAACACCCAAAGTAGTACCTTATCAAGCTATTACTTTAGATCCTTCTGCTAAAATTTTTCATTATGGTCAATCGGTTTTTGAAGGAATGAAAGCTTATAAAGATGCTAAAAATGATATTTATTTATTCAGACCATTAGATAATTGGAAGCGTTTAAATATTTCATCTAAACGACTGGCCATCCCAGAAGTGCCAGAGAGCTATTTTATGGAAGGCTTAAAAACCTTATTAAAAGTTGATAGCGACTGGATTCCTAAAAAAGAGGGGAGTTCACTATACATCAGACCGCTTATTTTTGCAACTGGCAAAGGTTTTCATGCGTCTCCATCAAATGAGTATAAATTTATTATCGCCTGTGCTCCTTCTGGTGCTTATTTTGCTGGAAAAGTGAACGTTTTAATTGAAGAAACCTATTCGCGTTCCGCCAATGGTGGCGTAGGATTTGCAAAGGCCGGTGGAAATTATGCCGGACAGTTTTACCCAACGCAATTGGCCGTTGAAAAAGGATACCAGCAAGTTATTTGGACAGATGATAATACGCATGAGTATATAGAAGAAGCTGGCGCTATGAATATTTTTATCAGAATTAATGATACCTTAATAACCGGTCCAACCAGTGATCGAATTTTAGATGGTATTACTCGTAAAAGCATTATAGACCTAGCTAAAGTGGAAGGAATCGCAGTGGAAATAAGAAAAATTTCAGTTCATGAAGTGGTTGCTGCTGCAAAAAAGGGTACCCTTAAAGAAATGTTTCACCAATTTCCGGATTTGGTTATCATGGTGAAGATTTTGAAATTCCTGAAATTGACAATACCTACGCTAGCTTTTTAAAAAAACGTATTACCGATATTCAAACAAATAAGAGCGAAGATCCGTTTGGGTGGAGATATAAAGTAGAATAATCTTAAACCTTATTATAATAAAAAAGAGAAGCAAAATTAGGAGGGCACTGAAAAAGCCCCTTAAAGAAATTGAAATAAAGTTGAATAAAAAGGAGCGGAAACATTACATTTTCTGCTCCTTTTTTTTGTGTCTTTTCTTCTGATCAACAAAGACTTAAGTATATTGTTACAGCCGCAAGAAATTCAATTAAGTGCATATTCTGATTTATATGATTTAATTGTACCGAAGGATAATCTTCTCAGGAAGATCAATGAATCAATCGATTTTTCTTTTATCCACAATGAATTGGTAAACAAATATTGTTTAAATAACGGAAGCAATGACTTATCACAAGTAGATTTGAATAAAAAAAGCGATTAAATAAACTTTAATTTTATTTAATCGCTTTTTTTAATGATAGCTGAAAAAAAAGTCGTTTTTCAGTGCCCTCCTTTTCAGACAGCCTCTTTTTGTGATGGCACTAGGATTCGAACCTAGGACCGCCTGCTTAGAAGGCAGGTGCTCTATCCAGCTGAGCTATGCCACCATAAATAGAAAATAATCTCTTTAAAAACAAAAACCTATATATGTTATTCAACCACAATTATAATTTTTGCATTTAAAGGTGCAAATATATAAATGTATTGCTAAGTAAAAAATATAAATGGAAACATATTTTGATCATCCATGACAAATATCATATTTTGAAATTATTGTTGTCCGATAAAATTTAAATTTAGACAAATAAACTCTTGAACCCATTGAAAAAAGGGTTTTATATTTTGAATTATTGTTGTCCGATAAAATTATATCAATAAATATTTGTTTTACCCAATTCAAATATTCAATCACCTGTTGTTTTAATTAGAATCACTTTTACTGATTTTTCATAAAGACATTTTTCAAAATTACTCCTGATTAACTTGAGTATCAACTTCATTCTAAACAAAATATTCAATCTTAATCTTATAAAAAAACAATTATGAAAACATAATGTTCCCCAAATGATTATTTTATGCTATTTTTTGTAACATATATAATTATTCGTATCCTATTTTTATTCTATGTCTGGATTAACTGAGATCAAAAGCAAATTGCTTAAAGCTTCAAAAACTCTTTTTTGGAAACATGGTATAAAACGTGTCACAGTAGAGGAAATTTGTGATAAAGCTAATGTTAATAAAATGAGCTTTTATAGGCATTTTAAAAATAAAGAAGCCATAGCACAAGCTTTAATTGAGCAATTATTCAAAAGTTCCATAAAAAGATACATTGAGATTATGGAAAGTGATGATGATTTTAGAATTAAGGTAGATAAATTGGTTAAACTTAAATATAAGGAGGTTAAAGGAATAAGTGAAGAGTTTATTAACGATGTATATAAAACGGAAAAAAAACTTAATAATAACGTTTCTAGCGGCAGAAATTATGCTGGTTTATCAAAGCAGCAAAAACAAATAAGACAAGATTTTACTCAAGCACAACTAAAAGGAGAAATCAGAAGTGATTTAAACATTGGCTTTATGATGTATATGCTAAATGATATGAATAACAAACCTTTAAGTATTAAAGGCGCTTTTTTTATAAATTCTTTCTAAATGTTTTTCGTCTTCTATATACTTCGGGCGAAAAGTGTTTCCATATTTGGTGAATAGCTATATTGTCTTCCAGTTCAGGAGTTCTAAAACAGGTCTTAATTCCTTTTTCGGTAAATGTGTTATAATATTCATTAAAAATAACCGCATGCACACCTTTGTTTTGATAATCAGGGTGTATCCCAATTAGATAAAAAATAACATCTTTACTGTTTTTTTTGGCATCAAGGATATGCATAAAACCAAAAGGGAATAATTGTCCTTTCGTTTTTTGTAAGGCTTTGGCGAATGC
>CAXBHA010000375.1:0-3697 GCA_963974955.1 uncultured Yeosuana sp.
TGCAAACCAACCGATATGGTTAACAGGGCATTCCATCAGACAAATAAAAAACAAATAATATAAACAGATGAAAATAGTCAACAGTATTCAGTTTGCAGTCAAACCATATCAGTTAACATGTTCTGCCAATTGATAAAACTGAACACTGATCACTAAATATTATGTTCGAGTTCGAACCAGACGAATATATCTTTACAAAATTCGCCTTCTTTTTTAAAAAACGGAAAAAGAAAAAAGAAGCAGCGCTTTTGCATGGGGTTAACTTAAATGATGTAAAACCCAGGCTAACCCTTTTTGCTCGGGCCATTACAGGGCAATCCATTGAAATTTTTGAAGCAGAAAGAGAAGGCGGATATAGAAACAAGAACTTTTTTTTACCAACTAAGTTTTACGATTTTGAAACCGAAGAAGAAAACCTATCGTTTTATTTATTCCGAATTTTATATTTATCAGTTCAAAAGAATCTAGACTTAAATTGGAATGACAATCAAGATCACACCCTTTTAGAATCTCAAAAAAAGGCAAGGGAAACTTCAACACAAGTATTGAACGAATTATTTGCCCAATTTCCGATAACTGAAAAGTATCATCAAAAATTTGCTTCATTTTATGAAACAAAAACCACCTCAAAACTACCTGCCGATTTTACTTTTATTTACGGTAAATGGATGCGAAATTCACCAAGTGATAATCCCAGTAAGCAGCTCAAAAATTTTACAGATAACGTAAAAGAAGCTAATAAAGAACATCCAAAAACCATACTTAAATCTAAAGCTGTAGAAGAAATTATATCTGTTCAAATTGACCAAAAGCAAATGGAAGATGCAGTGCTTCAACATCAATTTGAAAAAGTGGAAACCGCCGAAGAATTTGGTGGCAATTTTAGGGACATGGATGGCGATGACGATTTAGATGACCACTCCAATGCGTTGGATGAGGTGAACATGAAATTTACAGTGCGTGTAGATGATACAGCACATTCAGTGTATCAAGCCGACTTTATTGAAAATCCCACAATTTCTGAAAGCAAGGGCGATGACTATTATTTAGAATATGACGAATGGGATTATTCCAAGCGTACCTACAAAGACAATTTTTGTAAAGTGTATCCGAAATCCCAATTAAAATCGGATGTGTCATACTACAAAAAAACACTCAACGATAACCGATCCACTTTAGTCGGTTTACGCAAAATGCTTACAACAGTTAATAATAAATATCAGCAACAGCGAAGACAAACACAAGGGGAAGAATTTGATATTGATGCCATTACCGATTTATTTATTGATGTAAAATCTGGTCATACCCCATCAGACAAAATATATCTGTCTAAACGGAAAAAAGAAAAAGATTTATCCATTTTACTATTACTCGATATTAGTTTATCCAGCGATGGTTATGCCGCAGGAAACAGAGTGATTGATGTCGAGAAGCAAGTCTCTATTTTGTTTGGTGAAATTTTAAATGAGTTTAATATCGATTTTTCAATAGATTGTTTTTATTCAAAAACCCGAAATCATTCTACATACTTAAGCCTCAAAGGTTTTGACGATTCCTGGAACACGTCCAAATTTAAAGTTGGTGCCATTGAACCCAATGGCTATACCCGTATTGGTGCTGCATTACGCCATTCTGGAGCCTTGTTGGATAAACGAGATACTAAAAACAAATGGGTGATTTAATTTCGGATGGAAAACCAAACGATTATGATAAATACGAGGGAAAATATGGCATTAACGATGTTAAGCAAGCCTTAAGAGAACTCAACGAACGCCAAATAAATTCGTATGCATTGGCTATTGAAGCAAACGCCAAATATTATTTGCCCCAAATGTTTGGGCAAAATCACTATCAAATACTTACAACCCCTGTAGAACTGCTGCAATCGTTAGTGAAGTTGTATGAAAAAATAAAGCATCAATCTTAAAAACAATAAAATTAGAATAACTGTTTAAAAAAACAACTGTTTTAGAAAAAATGAATTCATTTTATCCCACCGTCGAAAAATTACCAGAAGGCCACCCCGTAAAAGTATATTACGAAGAAAGTGCCTTGATACAAGATTTATTATTGGAATTGAACGATGCAAATCCCGCCGAGGATTTTCAAAAATATTTCAATATTTTCAATCAATTAACAACTATTGAAAAACGCTTTGTTCGTAAAGAAAATCAGTTATTTCCGTATTTAGAAAAACATGGTTGGGAAGGCCCTAGCCAAGGTATGTGGTCGTTTCATGATAATTTACGGGAACAAATTAAATTGCTGAATAATTACAATTCAGAAAAAAACATTCAGAAAATACAAGAAAATATTACCTATTTGGTACATGGTATCGAACGTCTGTTAAGTATTGAAGATATGCGATTGTTCCCTAACGCCATGGAATTGATCACTGAAGATGAATGGAAAGATTTTTACACAGGCGATGAAGAAATAGGTTGGATGTTAAAGGGAAAACCGACCCCTTATCCCGCAATAATAAAAGAAGAATATATTCATCCTAGTGAAGATTTTACCAAAAGGGATTTGTCATTTTCAATGGAAAACACCTTTCATTACGATGAAGGTTATATGACTCCAGAGCAAGTTAATTTACTGTTGCGTTTTTTACCTGTTGATATTACGTATGTCGATGAAAATGATAAAGTCATTTTTTACAACCGTGGCGACGACCGTGTTTTTTCAAGAAGCAAAGGCATTATTGGGCGCGAAGTTAAGTTTTGCCATCCACCAAAAAGTGTGGGCATGGTGTTGCGTATTGTTGAAGAATTTAGAAATGGAACAAAAGATGTCGCTGAATTTTGGTTCAACTTTAAAGGAAGAATAATCCATATTCGATATTTTGCAATTCGGGATAATGACAAAAAATATAGAGGTGTTATTGAAATGTCCCAAGATGTAACCGATATTCAACAACTAGAAGGAGAAAAACGATTATTAGATTGGGATTAATATATGGATACACCACAAATCAACTATAAAAACATCTATTTTCCGCCTGGAGGGATTCTTATTTGGATTATCATTTTTTTAGAACTTATAACCTTTGGTGCAGCCTTAATAGCCATGGTGCATTATGGTAATCAGGAATTAGAACTGTTTCAAAATTCTAGCTTAAAACTCAATACAACTTACGGTATGATTAATACCATATTCCTATTAACCAGTGGGTATTTTATGGCAATCTCAGTACTGGAATTGAAAACGGGAAATACAATTAAATTTAAAAAACTACTCCTTTTAACAATGCTATTTGGCGTGTTGTTTTTAGGTTTAAAGAGTTTTGAATATCATGAAAAACTCAACGAAGGGTTTACCCTTGGTTACAATACATTCTTTTCGTTTTATTGGATGCTTACTTTATTTCATGTGATTCATGTTTTGGTTGGTTTAGTCATTTTAGGATCTGTTTATTTTGGGATAAGCAAAAATAAATCCACCACCACAATTGAAGATGTTGAGGCGAGTGCTTCTTTTTGGCACATGTGCGATTTAATTTGGATACTACTTTTTCCTATTATTTATTTAATTTTTTAAAATGCATAAATCAGCAATACTAACTTGGACGATTTTAATAACACTTACCATCGCTTCTGCCCTAATTTCTAAACTGGATGGTGCCTATATAGCACTAATTATTTTAATATTAGCAGCTCTGAAGTTTTTAGGAATCGCTTTTCCATAAATTGAAAAG
>CAXBHA010000376.1:0-3695 GCA_963974955.1 uncultured Yeosuana sp.
TTGTCATTCCGACAAAGGAGGAACCGCATTGATTTTCAATAGATTCTTCATTTCGCTTCACATTCTGAATGACAAAAATGGTATTATGAATGAATACGGACATTCAAATAATAATTTGTTTCTAAGTACATGACAAAAATCACTTTTGCGAAATAAGCTACTCGTGGTTTTCAGGATAACCAAGAACAAATTTTAATACGGAACTCATCTTGACTTTTTCTGTTTCCCAAAAAATGGTGCCATTTTATATGGATTCTTCTTCTGTTTCTTTATTTAACACTTCAACATCAAAGGGTTTTCCTAAATATACCAATTGAAAGCCGTTTTCAATAGTTTTAATATCCAAGTTGTTTGATGAAATAATATGCAGTTCTCCTTCGTTATCTTTAATAAAAACAGGTACAATATTACTGTCTTTTTTAGTTATCTTCATTAAACTTTTATAATGCGCTTCATCTTCTAGGTCAATTTCTTGTACTGAGGGATACCTCCTAACTAAATCACTTAAAGTAGCATAATCATCTGTTTGAGAAAACAAGCCGTCTTTTGGATTAATGTTAGCTCCATTCGTTTCTTCATAAGTAACCAAGCTAAAAGAGCCATTTTCCCCAAATTGTTTCCTAAACTTATTGATGGCATATTTATTTATATCGGTACTTGCTGTTAAAGCCATTAAATAACCTACATCATTTAACTCAATATTGTCCATTAATGTATCAGAATATATATTGGCATTTAGTGCATCCAATCCTAATTCTTTAGCTTTTGCTATATTGTTTGGGTTACTATCAATCAATACTACGTGCCTGCCATTAACTTTTAAATAATTACCTATAAGGCGCGGTAACCTAGATGCTCCAAGAATTAAAATTCCTTCCGATTTATTAAGAAAAACACCTATTAATTTAGCAAAAGGTCTTGCAGTAGTGGCGTTTAGTAAAACGGTTCCCAAAACAATCATAAATACCAAAGGTGTTATATATTCGGCATCAACAATACCTTTCCTTGCAAGGGTTAACCCAAATAATGATGCAATACCTGCTGCCACAATTCCCCTTGGACCTACCCAGCTAATAAAAAGCTTTTCGTTAAATTTTAGTGTTGACTTGTGCGTGCTAATAAACACACCTAAGGGACGTATTAAAAATACAACTAGGGCAAATAATATAACAGCATTCCAATTATATACCAACAATAATTCATCCATATTGATGTTTGCCGCCAGTAGAATGAATAAAATAGAAATCAATAAAACGCTTAGTGATTCTTTAAAATAAAGAAGTTCTTTTAAGTAAGGAGATTTAGAGTTTCCTAATACCATGCCCATAACCACCACGGCAAGCAACCCAGATTCATGAGCAAACACGTCGGACAAAACAAAAACACCTAAAACAGACGCCAAAGCAAACACGTTTAACAAATAATGTGGTATCAGCTTTCTGTTTATGGAAAAGTTTAATGCGTGAGCAAAAGTAAATCCGAAAGTAGAACCAAATAATACAATTTTGCCAAATTCTATTAATGCTGTCTTTGTAAACTCTCCGCCTCCTTCAACACTAATAAATTCAAAAACAAGTACGGCAACCAAAGCCCCAATTGGGTCTATTAAGATTCCTTCCCATTTTAAAACTGCCGACACATCCTTTTTTAAGGGGATATTTCTTAAAATCGGTGTAATTACTGTAGGGCCTGTAACAATTATCAAAGCTGAAAACAAAAAAGACATTTCCCAACTTAAATAGAATACGTAATGTGCCGAAATTGCTGCTCCAAAAAAAGTAACTAAAGAACCCAATGTGATTAGCTTCGTAATAATAGGGCCCACATTTTTAATCTCTCCTAACCTTAATGTTAAACCTCCTTCAAATAAAATAACACTAATAGCAAGGGACACAAAATAAAACAGGCTTTCTCCTGGAAAGAGACCTTCCTTTCCGTTCCAAATAGGTTGAATCCATTTTGTCCCGTCTGCCGACAAGTATTCGGAAGCAATAGGCCCTACGAATAAGCCAATAAGAATCAGCGGCAAAATGGCTGGTATTTTCAATTTCCAAGCCACCCATTGGGCCAATATTCCTAAAATAATAATTCCCGCTAATTCTAACATACTTTAAAATAGTTTTTAAACCACTAATTTAAAGAAAACAGGTTGTTTAATGTTTTTAAAAAATGGTATCTTTCAGTTTTTCTTTAAAAATAAAACGTTTTGTCTTTAAATCCCTTTAAAAGCATAGGTATTGGAGTAGCATTTTCGCCAAATTTAAAAGCGAACTTATTTGAAACTGCCCGACTATCCATTTTTTTTAACTCAAAATTATACTTAATTCATGTAGGGGAACCTTCTAAAGATAAAATTTCGATGCTTAAAATAATTCTTCAAGATTTTGAAAAAGACAATTTAAATTATGAAGTGGTCTTTAAATCGGGGCATCCGGTTGATGTTATTTTATCGACTTCCGAAGAAAAAAACATTGATTTGTTAATATTAGGCGCCGTACAACGTGAGCGTGTGGTAAAGTATTACGTTGGCTCAATCGCTCGAAAAATTACACGTCTTGCTAAATGTTCTATCCTGTTATTAATAAAACCATCCATTAAAAGAGTGCCTTGTCAACACATTGTTGTAAACGGTTTAAAAGACCCCAAAACAGAAAGTACGATAACTTTGGCATTTTATGTAGCAAAACAGCTTAATGCTCAAAAAATTACCATTGTAGAAGAAATTAATACTGATGAAGTTGCCGTTAAAGTTGATGACAACATTTCTCTTAGAAGGGCTACTATTATAAAAGAGCGTATTAAATTACGGGAAAACTCCAGAATAAAGGAAATTATATCACTTATTCCCGAAAAATACACTCAAGACATTACCATAAAATTACAGCCTATTTTTGGAAAAAAAGGGTATTCAATAGGGCATTATGCCCAAATCTCTCGTGCCGATTTATTAGTTATGAACGCTCCGACAAAATCCAGTTTTTGGGATAGATTATTCCCTCACGATATTGAGCACATTTTAACCGAATTACCAACCGATGTTCTAATTCTACAATGAGTTCAAAAAAAAATACCATAACATCCTTTTTAAAAAGCATCCCTAAAAACATCTTTTCTGGTTTTGTAGTCAGCCTTGTGGCATTACCGCTTGCTTTGGGATTGGCAATGGCTAGCGAAGCACCTCCAATAGCGGGAATTATTTCGGCTGTTGTTGGGGGTATTGTAGTGTCAATTTTAGGGGGGAGTTATGTTACCATTGTAGGCCCCGGTAATGGTTTGGTTGGGGTTCTTTTGGTCGCTATTTCTACATTGGGTTTAGAATCGGCCTATATGGCCATAGTGTTTTCAGGCCTGTTGCTATTACTTTTAGGCTTTTTTAGAATGGGTGCACTTGCCAATTTTTTTCCGTCTTCTGCAATTCAAGGAATGTTGGCAGCAATTGGCCTTATCATTTTAGGGAAACAATTTCACATCATGTTAGCCCACAAAATAATTAAAAATAATGCCTTTGATTACCTAGTAGAAATTCCTTATACAATTGGCCGTGCCTTGCACTACCAAGATAAAGGAATAATTTATGGGGCTTTTGCTGGAGTTCTAAGTTTTATGATTATGCTGCTGTATCCAAAAATTAGAAATAAATATTTGCAGCTTATCCCAGCACCTATGTGGATAGTCATCCTGTCCATTGGGATTAG
>CAXBHA010000377.1:0-3677 GCA_963974955.1 uncultured Yeosuana sp.
CGTTCAAACGTTATCATCATGAAAAATAGTTGTACCACAAACGACTCCTCGTTGGCACACGAAATAGGGCATCTATTCTCACTGATTCATACCCATGGCCTAGACAATAATCAACTCACAACCGAATTGGTTAATGGTACAAATTGTTCTACAGATGGCGATCAAATTTGTGATACACCAGCCGACCCTATGTTGACCCTAAACAACCTTAATAACTTTTGTAGGTATATAGGCACTCAAACTGATGCAAATGGCGAGGTGTTTAATCCGGATTCTAGGAACATTATGTCTTATTCCCTGAAAGGATGTCGCTCTCATTTTTCAACACAGCAATTGGCAAGGGTATACGCTTTTTACCAAGCAGTTAAAACTGATTATTTAAATGATCCTTCTAAAACAGATAAAATAATTGTTAATAATCTTGACGAAACCAAAACAGATTTATTAACTGCTAGACTATACCCAAACCCTATTACAAATAACCAATTGTACATTAAACCAAATAATTTTGATGAGGTTATATATTATGAGATTTCAAATGTAATGGGACAAGTAATTAGTATGGGCTGGGTTACAAATCAACCTATTAACGTGAGTGCGTTAACTTCCGGGACGTATCTAATTACATTAAAAAACAAGAATTCAAAAATCATTAAAAAAATCATTAAATAATACCTAGGATGTTTTAAGCAATGCGTTATTAATGCTTTTAATAAGTTTTGGCCCTTCGTAAATAAATCCGGTATATATCTGTACTAAATCGGCTCCAGCGTTTAATTTTTCCAAAGCATCATTTGCCGAATGAATTCCCCCTACACCAATTATCGGGAACGCCTTTTTGCTTTTTTCCGAAAGATATTTAATCACCTGAGTGCTTTTATCTTTTATTGGTTGGCCACTTAATCCTCCATTTCCCATAGCGTCTAAGGCCTTTTTAGACACTTTCAATCCGTTTCTATCCATCGACGTATTACTAGCAATAACACCATCCAATTTAGTTTCAATGACGAGTTCGATTATTTCATCTAATTGATTGGTATTTAAATCTGGAGCAATTTTTAAAAGTATTGGTTTTTGTTCATTAAATTTTCTATTCGCATTTTGAACAGCTCCAATAAGCTCTTCTAAATAATCTTTATCATTTAATTTTGCGTGACTATCTACATTTGGGCAACTTACATTTAGCACAAAATAATCCACATAGGGTTGTAATGCATTAAAGCAATCTAAATAATCTTGGGTATAATCTTCGGGTTTGGTTGCCGTATTTTTACCAATATTCCCACCAATGATCACGTTACCTTTATTTTTTTTTAGCTGAATAATCGCAGCTTCAACGCCATTATTGTTAAATCCCATTCTATTAATGATTCCATGATCTTCCTTCAATCTAAACAAGCGTTTTTTTGGATTTCCTGTTTGTTCTTTTGGTGTAACCGTTCCAATTTCAATAAAACCAAATCCAAAATTCGATAACTCATTAAATAGGACAGCATTCTTATCAAAACCAGCAGCTAATCCTACAGGGTTTTTAAAGGTTAGTCCAAACACTCGTCGTTCCAGCTTAGAATCCTCAACCACATACATGCGTTCTATAAGTTGAGATACCAAAGGGATTTTATTTAAAAACTTAATGACAGAAAACGTAAAATGATGTACTTGTTCAGGATCAAACCAAAATAAGATAGGACGGATAATTAATTTGTACATCTGGTATTGTTTGTGCAAAAATAGTTTTTAATAAAAAGTCAGGCAATTCAAAACACAAAAAAATTAATAATTGTATTTTTGATGCTAAAGTGTTGCAGTAAACATTATTATAAAACCTAAACCTATTTACACCCATGATTTCAAAAGAGCAACTTATAAAACGATTTATTAGTTACGTTACTATTGATACGCAATCGAACCCTGAATCGGAGAGTACACCAAGCACAAAAAAGCAATGGGATTTAGCAAATAAACTTGCTGAAGAACTAAAACTTATTGGTTTAGAAGATGTTAGCATCGATGATAACTCCTATATTATGGCAACATTACCGAGCAATGTTAATCATAACGTCCCAACTATTGGATTTATTTCGCATTTTGATACCTCACCAGATTTTACAGGAACTAACGTAAAACCGCAGATTATTGAACATTATAATGGGAAAGATATTGTTTTAAATGCGGAACAAGATATTGTTTTGTCTCCTGATTATTTTGAGGATTTGTTGCTTTATAAAGGGCAAACACTTATCACTACTGATGGAACCACATTGCTAGGAGCAGATGATAAGGCCGGAATTTGCGAAATTGTAACTGCTATGGAATATTTAATGGAACATCCCGAAATAAAACATGGCAAAATTCGTGTTGGCTTTACTCCTGATGAAGAAATTGGCCGTGGTGCTCACAAATTTGATGTGAAAAAATTTGGAGCCGATTGGGCTTACACAATGGATGGCAGTCAAGTAGGTGAACTAGAATACGAAAATTTTAACGCTGCATCGGCCGTTGTTAAAGTAAAAGGAAAAATAGTACATCCAGGTTATGCCAAAGGAAAAATGATTAACTCCATGTATATTGCCCAAGAATTTATAAACTCGTTGCCACGTTTGGAAACGCCAGAACATACCGAGGGTTATGAAGGGTTTTTTCATTTAACTTCCATAAAAGGTGAAGTTGATGAAACGGTATTACAATATATTATTAGAGACCATAACAAACGTCATTTTGAAGCACGCAAAGACGTTATGCAAAAACTAGCCAATGAACTAAATAAGCAATATGGTAGAGATGTTTTTGAAATAAGTATAAAAGACCAGTATTTCAATATGAAAGAAAAGGTAGAGCCGGTGATTCATATCGTTGATATTGCCGAGGAAGCCATGAAGCGACTTCATATAAAACCTTTAATAAAAGCCATTCGAGGGGGGACCGATGGCTCACAACTAAGCTATATGGGGTTACCTTGTCCGAATATTTTTGCTGGTGGGCATAACTTTCATGGACGTTACGAATATGTTCCTGTAGAAAGCATGATAAAAGCGACCGAAGTAATATGTAAGATTGCAGAATTAACAGCGAAAAAGCAGTAAGTAGATTTTTTTAAAAAAATTATGTAATTTCATTTAACAAATGTGGAGACTTGAGACCACTTAAATAAACGGGGTGAAACTTGACGGCCATACAATCAAGGATAAATTTAAACAATTACAATCATGTCAGATCAAAACGTATTTGAAGCAAGTGCCGAGAGCAAGGCAAAAGCAAAACAATTTCGAGTTTTCGCTTTTTTAGCATGGATTATTGCCATCGCTGGACAGATTTTTGCCATTTTTAAATTACTCGGTAATGAAACACTTACATGGTTAATAGTCATGATTGTGGTCATTCTGGCCTTGGCAATCACCGCCTCTATTCTTTGGAAAAAAGCAAACTGTTTAGACCCTGCATCAGAAAAAGACAAGGTAAAGTTTTTTGTTCAAAATCAGCTGGGAGCCATTATGGGTGTTTTGGCATTTTTACCCTTAGTGATTTTGATTTTTACAAACAAAAACCTTGATGGAAAAACAAAAGGAATTGCGGGTTCAATTGCTGTCGTTGCATTGTTGATAGCTGGCATCTCTGGGATTGACTTTAATCCGCCTTCTGTAGAAAAATATACGAAAGAAATCAACGAACAAACAAAT
>CAXBHA010000378.1:0-3638 GCA_963974955.1 uncultured Yeosuana sp.
GTTAAAAGTGATAAGTTCTAAAGATTTTCAACATTTTATAACGCTTCACGAAACAGAACATGAGTTGGCTGGTAAAGAAATGGAGGCTATCAGAAAATTATCCAACAACTATGCCTTGCCCGAAGATGCTTGTGCCAGTTATACTTTACTGTATCGAATGCTGGATGAATTTGAAGAAGACCTTCATTTGCACATCCATTTAGAAAACAATATCCTTTTTCCAAAGGCGATAAAATTAGAAAGCCAATTATAATAAAGAGATGGAACACATTAATGCAAATACTAAAATTGCTCATTTACTTAAAGCGCATCCTGATGCATTGGAGGCGATAATTAGCATCAATCAAAAGTTTGATACCCTAAGAGACCCCATGCTCAGAAAAGAGATTGCGAGTAGAACAACTATTGCCATGGCTTCTAAGATGGCGGGATGCCAGATAGACGATTTCTTTAGCAAACTCAAACCATTGGGTTTTGAAATTGATACAGACACCAAACCTGCTGTTGAAGAAAAAAAGGAACTGCCTGCATTTATCTCGACACTTACCAAAAATCAGATTATTGATTTTGATGTGCGTGAATTATTGGCATCTGGCAATGATCCTTTGACTTTAATTTTAGATAAAGTAAAATCTGTTCAAGATGGGGAGGCCTTAAAAGTCATTAATACTTTTGAGCCCGTGCCTTTAATGCGCATGTTAGAGAAACAGGGGTTTGATGTTTATGCTGATGTAATAAGTAATGACTTGGTAGAAACTTATTTCTATAAGAAATCTGACAAAACAACTGTTGAAGTTAAACAAAAGGATGGCGCAGACAATGGATGGGATAGCATCATGCAGCGTTTTATCGATAAGTTGGTTACTGTTGATGTACGGGAATTAGAAATGCCCCAGCCCATGCTTACCATCTTGGACGAACTTGATAAACTACCTGCTGATGTAGCACTTTATGTGTACCATAAACGTATTCCCGTATTCTTGCTTCCTGAGCTGTCGGACAGAAAGTTTGACTATCGCATAAAAGAAATGAGCGAGGGAGAGGTGCGTCTTTTAATTTTTAAAAACTGAGATGTTTATTGCCGGAAATAATAGCCCTGTTAAAAACACGTCTTATAAAGTAGTGCTGCCATTTTATGGCTATGCTGCACTTTCATTTTTAATTGCTACTATTTTAATACTAACGAATACTTCGGCATTTACACAACATTATTTTAATCCTCATACACTGGCTATTACGCATACCATGGCTCTTGGATGGGGAACTATGATTATTTTGGGCGCAAGTCACCAGCTGTTCCCCGTAATGATAGAAGGAAAATTACATAGCAACCTACTTGCTTACTTGTCGTTTATTTTTGCTGCCATTGGTATCCCATTATTGGTTTTTGCTTTTTATGGGTTTAATATGGGATGGGTGGCAAAGGCAGGTTCAATACTTATCAATCTTGCGGTTATCAGTTACCTAACCAATCTTTGGTTGAGCATATACCATAGTAAAAGCCGAAACGTACACGCCGTATTTGCTTTTACTGCGGTTTTATGGCTGTTTATAACTACGCTATTAGGATTTTTATTGGTCTGGAATTTTACATCAAATTTCCTTTCAAAAAGCTCCATTGACTTCCTTTCACTTCATGCCCACTTAGGCATCATAGGATGGTTCTTATTAATGATTATCGGTGTAGGCTCCAGGTTGATACCCATGTTCCTCATTTCTAAATATGAAAATAAAAAACGATTATGGCTGGTTTATTCACTAATCAATGCGGGATTGGTCAGTTTTATTTTTATGTTTTTTCTATCTGTAAAAGTGGATCTTTACTTTATTCCGATTGTGTTAATCGCATTAGGGGTCATTCTATTCGGAAACCATATCTACTGGTCTTTTGCTAAACGTATTCGCAAAAAAGTAGATGAACAAGTGAAAATTTCTATGCTATCCGTTGCTCTAACAATGGTGCCAATTATTGTCTTGATTACCATCATTATATTGCTTTCCACAGTAAATAGTTTGCAGCTGGTACTGTTATATGGCTTCACCATTTTTTTTGGTTGGATAACAACCATTATTTTGGGAATGACCTTTAAAACATTGCCTTTCATTATCTGGAATAAAGTATATAGCAAAATTGCTGGATTAGGCAAAACCCCAAATCCTAAAGAACTCTTTAGCAATACCATTTTTATAGCTAGCGGAGTTGCTTACCTTATTGGTTTTATAATCTTTGGTTTGGGGATTATTCAAACAAATGTTTTATTTTTAAACATTGGCGCTATATTTCTTTTAATTACTGCGGTGCTATATAACTTTAACGTATTTAAAATTCTCTTTCATAAAGTAAAATAAGATGGATATAAAAACAAATAATACTGAAAAAAATGAAATTGCCAAGGAAGGCTTATACAGTGTGATTGATCCTGAGATTGATTTAAACATTGTTGATCTAGGTTTGGTTTATGAAATTAATTTTAATGAAGAAAGTAAAGACATTGTCGTTACGATGACTTTAACGACCCAGTTTTGTCCCATGGGCGAGTCTATCGTAGAGGCTACGACACAAGCTATGCAACAATCTTTTCCAGAAAATAAAATACAAGTAAATTTGATTTTTCAACCACCATGGGACCAAAGTATGATTTCTGAAGCAGGTCAAACATTTTTAAACGGATATTAATGTTAAGCAATACGTGTAAAACTGCCATAAAAGCTGTTATTTGTCTGGCTTCCAAAGAAGAAACAGGCGAAAAACTGGGCGTAAAGGATATTTCGCAGCATATCAATGCCAGTGAACATACCGTGAGCAAAATATTGCAAAATCTGGTACGTCAAAAGATTATTAACAGTACCAAAGGACCCTCTGGAGGATTTTACATTACTAAGGAGCAACAGTTGCAACCCATCATAACTATTGTGGACACCATCGATGGCAAGGATTTGTTTAATGCATGTGGCTTGGGTTTGAGCAAATGTTCTTCGGCACACCCTTGTCCCATTCACGATGACTATAAAAAAGGGAGAGAAATTATTCAAGAATTATTTAAGACCAAAACTATTAATGTGCTTTGCGGACCAGTAGGAAATGGATTGGCATATCTAATAGGTTAAGTAAAAGAAAATTAAGAGTAAATAAGAAATTTAATATAACAGTAATAAATAATATCTAGTATGGAATCTAAAGATTTATATCCAGAAACAACTAAAGAGCTAGCAGATAAAAAAGCAGCATTAGCCCCCAAAAACATAGAAGCTTGGCGAAATTTCAGCAAAACAGTTTTTGAGGCAGGTGCGCTTCCCGAAAAAACAAAACAATTAATTGCCGTTGCTGTTGCCCATGTTACACAATGCCCGTATTGTATTAAGGCACACACCATCCAAGCTATGAGAAAGGGGGCGAGCAAAGAAGAAATTATGGAAGCAATTTGGGTTGCTAGCGAAATGCGTGCAGGTGCGGCCTATGCCCATGCAACAATTGCAATGGCCGAGATGGAGAATCATTCCTAAACTTAAAACAATGAAACAAAGATTAAACTATGCGAAAATAGCTCCCGACGCGTTGAAAGCTATGGTGGAACTTGAAAAGTATGTTGCAGATTCGGGACTTCAACGTTCCTTGTACGAATTGGTAAAAACGCGAG
>CAXBHA010000379.1:0-3631 GCA_963974955.1 uncultured Yeosuana sp.
AGGATTTTTCAATATTGCCCTTAACTAAGTGTCCCAACAAATGTAGCAAGACCATACAGTTGGTTTTCGGCAAAAACAATAGTTATAATATTCTATAACTAAAATTAAACATTACAAAAATCTTTCTTTCAAGATATTTAATTGTTGGTCTTTTAAGGAACTTATAATAATTCCTGCTGCTCAGTTAATAGACCGTATTGACATTTCTAGGATTACAAGTACACGTTTGACTCCCATCACCATAATCTACAAATCGGCGATCTCAAAATGCCAGAGAAATTGTTTCCGCCTTAGACTTCAGATTCTCTGCTCCAATTGATCTATACGCATGTAGGAATGTCCAGTACGGTGCATATCTCGACAACGCTACTATAGGTAGCTTAGTCTTACAATTTTTCCACATTCTTAATAAAGTAATTTCAATTAACTCTTGACATTTTTATATGTTAATCTAAACAGCTGACATATTCTTAACTTTATACATAGTTAAATATGGTAAGCTCAAATTCCTTATAATCAATTAATTTTCTCTATCCGATCTTCAATAACTCTTACCAAAACCAAAAAAAAATACAATTGTTCCCTGTCTATTAAAACCACATGTTAGTTCAATTAAATTCCATATTAAGCTTTAAAACTCTCAAAAATGGTATTATAAATATACCCGGAAACAATTATTACTATATCAATAGTTATGATTAATCGGGACATTGACCCACAATCAGGCCCATTCGAAATTACCCGATAAGTATTCCAAAATAATAGCAATGAAATTAGAACTAAAAACTTACAAGGATACCCTTGCCCATTAGAACAATGTATTCATATAACTTAAACGAGTTCAGACCAAAGTTTTGAATTGATTAAAAAGTCCATTTATTTTTAAATTTCAAGGAATATAAATTACTTAACCGGACACACCTTAAAACGTTAAATAATTAACAACTTTAGAAAAAAAAATAGGTCAATTCTTAAAGAATCATGTATTTCATCGAAAAAAAGATTCGCAAACATCTAAAACATAAACTATAAACGTAAAACCTCCATTGCACTTCAATTGTGCATTTCATCGAAAATAACGTATGTTTTAGCGATGATATTAAAAAATTAAATAATATTGTTGAACCCAAATGATTGTCATTTATAATTAACGTCTTTTACTTATGAAATTTCACCCCTCGAATCTCATTCAATTGACCCTAGGTTGTATTTTCTTATTTGCAACCTCGTGTAACAAGGATTCCGATCTTCTGGCGGAATACGTAATAGAAAATCCTAATGCAATTTTAATAAACGATGTCGTAGTAACTTTGGCTAACAACCCTATTACTATTGAGCCCTTAAAAAACGACACTTTTGAAGATTCTGAAAAAGTTGTCATAACTGAAGTTACTCCTCCAAAAATGGGAACCGCCGTTGTAAACGAAGACAATACGGTGACCTATACTCCTGACAATGATATAACTGGTACTGATGAGTTTGATTATACCACCTCCGTTACCAATCCGGACAACACTGTTTCCAAGGGAACCGGTTCGGTTACAGTAACTGTTACCGACAAAACCCCGACTGCAGATGAACCTATAGAAATGGGTAGCCTAAAAGCCTTTCCAGGTGCTGAAGGATTTGGAAAAAACACAACTGGGGGTCGTGGTGGATCTGTTGTTTTTGTAACCAATCTAAATAATAGTGGACAAGGAAGTTTAAGGGAAGCTTTAAACCAAACCGGGCCTCGAACGGTAATTTTCAGAACTGGGGGCACTATCAACCTATCGTCACCTATTAGCATAGGCCCCTCACAAGGCAATTTGACCATAGCGGGAGAAACCGCACCCGGTGACGGCATCACCCTAAAAGGAGCAGGATTGGAAATCAACACCTCCAACGTTATCGTCAGACATTTAAGAATTCGAATCGGAAAAAACGGAGACCCGGAGGATGCATTAAGAATAGTAACTTGGAGCCAACCAATAGAAAATGTTATTGTTGACCATTGCTCTTTATCATGGGCGAACGACGAGAATTTAAGTATCGTTGGAACCAAAGGGGGAGCAGGAACGATTAAAAATGTAACCATCCAAAACACCATTATATCGGAATCGTTCACTTATGCCGTATTGGTAATGTATAATGTTTCCAATGTAAGTTTCTACAAAAATTTACTGGCCAACAATAATGACAGGCAATTCCACTCTTCAGTATGTGGAAGCGAGTTCGAAGTTGTCAACAACTTAATTTATAATTACAAAAGAGGTAGCGAGCTAACTTATGAAGGGAGATACGACCTAATAGGCAATACATATAAATCGTCTCCAAACACCCCTCCAAACACTTATTCTATGCGATATCAGGCTAACTCAACAAATTGTCCAAACGGTGACCCGAATAATGGTTCAATTCATCAGTCTGACAATATCTCTATTGGAAATAGCTATCCCTTAACGCACCCAGATTGGAGCAATTATAACTCCTCCAGCCGGGTTATCACTAATTCGCTAATAACTCCATTGCCCCAAAATCAGGTAGAAGATGATCTACTGCCCACAGTTGGCGCAAGTTTGAAAAGAGATGCCATCGATTCCAGAATAATTTCAGAGTACAATAATTTGACAGGAAGCTTGATTTCCAATGAAACCATAGTAGGTGGCTTCCTGAACAGCATTAGCACCGGTACTCCGTACGTAGACTCGGACGGCGACGGAATGGGTGACGATTGGGAGAATGCCAATAATCTAAATCCGAACGACCCTAATGACGGAAAAGAGGATGGAAATGGAGACGGTTATACCAATCTAGAAACATTCCTACATTACCTGACCCAACAATAGAAATTCACTAAATTAATAAAAAAAGTGGCCTTTTAGGCCTCTTTTTTTTGTCTAATAAGTTGCCTAAACAAATCCATTTTTATAATAAGATTTAAACATGTGTCCCTTTATTTTCTAAATTTCATCCATAATTTTTTAAACAAATAATTTCAATACTAAATGGGAAATAAGTAATCCAATAGTATCTGAAGATATACATTGAATTATATTAAGGAATCCATAATAATGTTTTGTATACCCCGAACCATTTAAAATATATCTTACAACAATAAATTGACCCAATTAATGAAGTTTCAACTCAAATTATAAAGCAATAATTCCAGATAAATTATACATTTTCCAAATTCTAATTAAAAGCCTACCCTTTAAGCCGTTTAATACATTCAGGTTATTTAAAATCTTTATTTTAGTTCCCTCTTCAAGTCTTTAATATCTCAATTAATCCCATTATGAAATTAGTTTGTATTTCTCCTGGGTTTTCAGTATTCAAAATTATTTGGCAGGACAATGGCCGACCAAATCCAGGTCTTACTTTTTATAATATAAATGGTCTCAGGACGAACTATGGTCGAAAATAAAAATATAATACAACCGATTCTAACCTATGATATATTAGAGCAAATATCAAATCATGGACTATTAATTGATCTATAGGTGGAACATCAAGATAAATTAAGACCACAAATTAGCTATAAGGTGGTTTTGACTTAACTATATTTTTTATTAAATAAGCTAAATCAATTTGTAATTTTAGAGGTCAGTAGTTAGTTACTTATTAATTGTGATTGATATATTTTCTCTCC
>CAXBHA010000380.1:0-3627 GCA_963974955.1 uncultured Yeosuana sp.
GGGAAAAAACACCCTCTTTTAAGGTAAATCGAAAGCTGAACCGATGGTATGATCATGGACTTGGTAAGGGAGGTAATATTATCGATTTCGGAATTGAATATCATGGTTGCTCGGTTGGAGAATTTCTAAAAAAATTGGATGGTGGTTTTTCTTTTCAGAAGACCATAAAAAATATTCCCAAAATAGAAAATGCATCGGAGCATTCACTTAAAATTTTAAAAGAGGTTGAGCTTAGTTCATACACATTGACCAGCTACTTGGAACAGCGAAAAATTCCTGTTGAAATTGCAACCCAATATTGTAGGGAAGTACATTATGAACTGAATGCTAAAAGCTATTATGGAATTGGTTTTAAAAATGATTCCGGTGGATTTGAAATACGCAATCCTTATTTCAAAGCAAGCAGTTCTCCAAAGGATATTACCACAGTAAAAAATGCCTCAGATGAGGTGGCTGTATTCGAAGGATTTATGGATTTTCTTTCGTTCAAAAGTATCAGAGCAAATGAGGTAAATAATTCTTCTGATTTTGTTATTTTAAATTCCCTTTCCCTGTTTGAAAAAGCACGTCCGTTTCTGGAATCGCACAAATCAATACGGCTATACCTAGACAATGATGGTGCCGGGAAAAAAGTTGTCAGGGAAGCATTGTCTAATAGCAAGAAATATAACGATCATAGCAAGCTTTACCAAAACCACAAAGACCTTAATGACTGGCTTGTGTATATTGGAAAGCAGCAGAAGAAACGCTTAGGGAATAAACTGTAAAAGTGTTTCTAAGCATTTTAGAAAACTTCACTATTTAGAAAATCGCCAGAATCCCTGAAAGTACATAATAAGCCTCTGGGAGACTTTGGCAAAACGACGAGTTTGCAACGTTCCTGCAAACGGCAAGATGAACGGTTGTTAAACAACCGACATCTTGCTGCCTATCACTCGGAACTCGTGGGCAGGGCGTATAGAATGAATTTTTGAGTTTGATAACAGGATAAAGGAGAATGAGATGGAAGGAAAAAAATCAAACAGGACACGCATTATCGGGTTGCGTTTAACACCCGATGAGTATGCGAAAATCGAAAAGAAATGGCAAAACAGTACCTGCCAAAAGCTAAGTGAATATGTTCGTCACAGCCTTTTTGAAAAGCCCATTGTAACGATGTATCGCAACCAATCTGCTGATGATTTTATGGCAGAAATGGCTCAGCTTAGAAAAGAACTTAACCACGTGGGCAACAACTTTAATCAGGCGGTAAAAAAACTCCATACGCTTCAAAAAAGTACAGAATTTAAAAGCTGGCTGATTGCCCATGAAGTGGAAAAACGAACCCTGTTCAATAAGGTGGATGAGATTAAAAATCACATCCAAAAAATGGCAGAAATATGGTTGCAGTAATCAAAACAGGGCACTCTATTCATCGCATTTTAAACTACAATGAAAACAAGGTTAAACAAGGAGTTGCGAAATGTATCGGGGCAGGGAATTATCCTGTTGACCCAGATAAAATGAGCTTTACCATGAAGCTCAATCGCTTCTTAAAACAGATGGAGTTAAATGAAAAAACAAAACGGAATAGTGTCCATATTTCACTCAATTTTGATGTTTCAGAGAACCATTTATCAAAGCAGAAACTGCTTGAAATAGCCGACAGTTATCTGGATAAAATCGGTTTTGGGGAACAACCTTATTTGGTCTATCAGCACCACGATTCAGGGCATCCACATATCCATTTGGTAACTACCAATATTGAAGCGGATGGCAAACGAATTGACTTGCACCATTTGGGTATCCGTAAATCTGAACCCGCTCGTAAAGCATTGGAAAAAGAGTTTGGTTTGGTGCAGGCTGAAGCTCAAAAAAAAGATAAAAATTATCAGTTAAAACCCATAGTTGTAAGCAAGGCAAAGTATGGTAAATCGCAAACTAAAATGGCTATCCAAAACATTCTGGAAAATGTCTTGAATCCATACAAATATACCAGTCTTCCGGAGCTGAATGCAGTACTTAATCAATACAATGTAAAGGCAGAACGGGGGACAGAAAATTCAAAAGTTTACCAAACAGGTGGATTGCTATATCGGGTACTAGATATTGATGGTAATCCGGTAGGTGTCCCTATCAAAGCCAGTCTGTTTTATAACAAGCCTACCCTGAAATTTCTTGAGCAGAAATTCAAAGAAAATGTGGCGAAACGAACACTTTTTAAACGACGGGTTAAAAATGTGGTGGATAAGGAATTGTTATCAAAAAAATCATCCATTCCAGAACTAATATCTGCGTTGAAAAAACAGGGTATTCAGATCGTACTCAGGCAAAATGCTAACGGAATTTTATATGGAATCACCTATGTGGATCACCAAACCAAATGTGTTTTTAACGGAAGTGCTTTGGGCAAAAGATACAGTGCCAAAGCCATTCAGGAAAGGTGTTTACCGGAAGGAGTTTCGGGACAGGATTTGCTAAGGCATCCCGACCCGAAACAGACCATTGGGTTACAGCCACAGACTACCGCTGCGGCAGAAACCAAAGAAGCTGATAAAGAGGTTCAATCTGCTACTATACCAACAGGAAAAGAAAATGTATTGGAGGTTTTAACTCAGGCAGAAAACACCTCAGATTATTTACCTAATCAGCTTAAAAAGAAACGCAAAAAGAAGAAAAAAAGAAATCTGAATAATAACCAGTAGAAAAATAAAGCTATGGCAATGAACACCGGAGAAAATGAACAGGCGCTGAGAAAAATACTGGATATGACCAGGCTTATCAGTATTACCATATTAATCATCCATTTCTATTTCTACTGTTACAGTGCTTTTGAAATATGGGGATGGCAAAGCACTTTTAGTGACCGTATTTTAAGCAATATTTATAAGACGGGATTGTTCAGCAATTTTCATAAATCGAAATTTATTGCCCTTGGTTTTTTGGGTATATCCCTTTTAGGAGCCAAGGGGAGAAAGGATGAGAAATTAAATCACAGAACAGCCTTTGCTTACCTGATTACCGGATTGCTCATTTATTTTATCAGCTATCTCTGTATGAAGTTGAACACACCTATAATAACGACCGCTATCCTGTATATGGCATTTACAGGAGTAGGCTTTCTGCTGGTATTGACAGGAGGCACCTTGCTTTCCCGAATTATCAGGAATAAAATCAATAATAAGGACATCTTTAATAAGGAAAATGAAACCTTTCCTCAGGAAGAACGATTGCTGGAAAATGAATATTCCATTAACCTTCCGGCGCAGTACCAATTAAAAGACAAGCAACGGAAAAGCTGGGTCAATATCATTAATCCATTCCGGGCGATTATGGTATTGGGAACTCCCGGTTCCGGAAAATCCTACTTTGTGATACGTCATGTAATTACCCAGCATATCCGTAAAGGATTTACCATGTTTGTGTACGACTTTAAGTTTGATGACCTTTCCAAAATAGCCTATAATACCTGGCTGAAAAACCAACATCGATATACCAAACCCCCGGCATTTTATGTGATTAATTTCGATGACCTTACCCGTAGTCATCGTTGCAATCCCTTAGAGCCTTCTGCGATGACCGATATTACCGATGCAGCAGAAAGTGCCCGCACTATTTTGATGGGGTTAAACAGGGAATGGATTAAAC
>CAXBHA010000381.1:0-3627 GCA_963974955.1 uncultured Yeosuana sp.
CCGCGGCAATAGCATCCAGCTCCCAAGCCATACCCATGTTTGGCGATCCTAAATTTGTTCTGGAAGCTACAATTATTGCAGCTGTCGCCGCTAAAGCACCCGAAATGGCATAGACTAAAAACTTGTATTTATTTACTTTTAGTCCTGATAAGCGAGAAGCGTGTTCGTTACTACCAATGGCAATAATTAATCTGCCAAATACATTATAACGTAACATAGCCATGGCTATAATCACGATTAAAAAGAACACAATAGCAATATTAGGCACACCTAAAGTTGAATTATTTGCAAAATTGGACATGAATTCTCCTCCTGGAGTTTTAAAAGTAATTGGCGATCCTTTAGAGTAGATAAACCCTAAACCTCTGGCAATCGTCATTAAAGCCAAAGTAGCGACAAACGGTGCCATTTTTTGGTATGCGACCAAATATCCTGAAACACTTCCTAAACCAAAGCCTATAACAACTGTTAGTAAAATAGCTACGGGTAAAATGACGAGGTTGATCAAAATCGCAAAAGTTACCGCTAATAAAGCCACCATGGAGCCAACAGATAAATCGATGCCACCAGTTAGAATTACTAGTAACATACCGATACTTATAATACCAATACCCGACACTTGCTTTAATAAATTTGAAAGGTTTACGGATGTGAAAAACACATCTGAAATTATAGCCGAAAATATTACCAACAACACAAAAATTAATATTGTGTTATGTTTTACGAAAAACTGAAGCACACCTCCTGGACTACTTAGTTGTTGTTTTATTGTTAATGCCATGATTTTAATGTTTTTTAGTTTAATTGTTCTAGTTTAAGTGTCTGCCCAATAGAATAGCGTAAAATGTTTTCTTCGGAAAATTTTTCCTTAGACAATTCACCGTAGAATGTCCCTTTATGCATGACCAGAATACGGTCTGAAATTCCCATTATTTCGGGCATATCTGAAGAAATAACCACAACCCCAACCCCTTTTTGGGCCACAGCATTAATAAGGTTGTAAATTTCTATTTTCGCTCCTACATCTACCCCTCGGGTAGGTTCGTCTATTATAATTACCTTACTGTCAATACTTAACCATTTAGCTAAAGCCACTTTTTGTTGATTTCCTCCACTTAGATTATTAACAACAATCTCAGAACTAGGTGTTTTAATATTTAATTTTTCAATTAATTCTAAAACTTTTTTATACTCATTATCAATCTTTATAAAACCATATTTATCAGAAATAGGATTGAAATTGGTAACGCTGATATTTCTTCTAATGGATAGTGGTAAAAAAACGCCTTCCTCCTTTCGGTCCTCTGAGACAAAACCTATTTTGTGCTTGACAGCACATACCGGTGTATTGGTTTTTATCTCCTTGCCATTTAAAAATAAGGTTCCAGACTTCTTTTTATGTGCTCCAAAAATAAGTTTAGCCATTTCGGTTCTTCCGCTACCTCCTAAGCCTGCAACCCCTAGCACTTCTCCCGGGTGTACCGAAAATGACACATCATGGACCAAGGTATCTCTTGCCGTTAAATTTTTAACTTCAAAAATGGGCACTTCACCTATTTCATTATGACGTGCAGGATATAGATCTTTCAACTCTCTTCCAATCATTAATTTAATTACCCCATCGGTATCTGTGTCTGCTACAGCCATACTTCCAGTATCAACCCCATCTCTAAGCACTGTGACAGAATCGGCTATTTTAAAAATTTCATCCAAATGGTGGGAGATGTAAATAATAGAAATGCCTTTTTCTTTCAATCTGAAAAGATTATCAAATAATTTTTGTGTATCGATTGGGCCAAAAACGGTAGTCGGCTCATCCAATACTAAAACCTTCGTATCTTCAGATAATGCTTTAGCTATTTCCACCACTTGCTTTTGAACAATACTCAAGCTTCTAACCTTGGCCGATGCGTTAATTTTAAATCCTAAAGAATCTATTAATTCTTGCGCGTCTTTAGTAAGCTGTTTCCAGTTCATCCAAAATTTGCTGGCGCCTAGTTTGTGCAAATAGATGTTTTCAGCAACCGATAAATCGTTAACTAAGGATAATTCTTGATACACCACACTAATTCCCAACACTTGTCCGTCGTGTGTGTTTTTTGGATTTATTTCTACACCATCCAAAGTTACTTTACCGCTGTCTTTTTGGTGAACACCACTAAGGATTTTTACCAATGTGGATTTTCCAGCACCGTTTTCGCCAAGTAAGGCATGTATTTCTCCTGGTTTTACTTTTAAATTTACATTTTCGAGTACTGAAACCACACCAAAACTTTTTGATATTCCGGTCATTTCTACTCTGTATTCCTGTTCTGAATTTTCCATATCAATTAATTTTAATTGTCAAAATAATGCTTTAGGATTGTAGTATTTTGCAGCGTTTTCTTTTGTAATCAATAATGGCTCAGTATAGGATGTTTTAGAAAAATCTCTTTTACCATTCATATATTGAATAGCGTACTTAACCGCGTTTTTACCAATTTGCACAGGACTATTCATTGCTGTACATCCATAAAAATCGGTGTCCATAATATATTTAATGGCTTCTTTTTGGCCATCCGCTGCTGCGACGATTAAAATATCATCCGTTTTTCCTACTTGAGCAATCGCTTTAATAGCGCCTAATACACAAACGTCAGATTCAGTAATTACCACGTTAATATCTGGGTGAGCTACCAATATATCTTCCATTGCTTTTAAGCCCCCAGCATACGACCAATCTGTGTAGGCCTGCGTTTTAATATTTAAATCAATCTTTCCTTGGGTCCTTAATTGTTCTTCTGTAATCCCTAGTAATAAACCCTGTTTACGTGTTTTACCCACTGGGTTTCCAGCGTTACCACTTAATAAGGCAATATTCATTTTGGTGTTTCCCATTTTTTTAACAAGCCACTCGCCTGCTAATTCGCCATTTACCAAATTATTTGACTGAATAGTTGTAACAAAATCCGCTGAAGGATTTATAGAACTGTCAATAATAAATACTGGGATACCAGCAGCTTTGGCCGCCTTGGTTACACCAACTAAAGCATCTGGATCTTTAGGGTTTAACAATAAAGCATCAACGCCTTTGGTAATTAAATCTTCAACTGCTGCAACTTGTTTGTTAATATCATCTTGACCATCCGCAGACATAAATATCATACCATTTTTTTCGGTTGTAGCTTGTATGCTTTGCAATAATGCTTGATAATAAGGAGCATTTAATGAAGGGGTACAATACCCGATTTTTTTTCCTGTTAAATCCATTGCGCTTTCAACTTTCCCGCCAGTATCTTCTGCACTGTTTACATTCGATTGCGTTGAATTTACTTGATCAACACAACTAGATAAGCTAATAATTAAAGCAACTACCATTAAAGGTTTTATAAATTGCTTTAAAACTGATTTTGTTTTTTTTGTTTCCATAATTAGTTTATTGTTAAATTAAAGTATTCGTTAAAATATAGTTAAGTCAAGCTGTAATACTGTTATCTCCTTTTCAGGGTTCCACATGGCGGTTACCTCAACCGGCATTTTGTATTTCCCTATATGAATATTTTTGCTAAGAGACGCACCAACATTTATTAAATTTCCTGAACTTTCAGTATAAAACGTTTTATCTGTAGTAAACGACCATGCACCACC
>CAXBHA010000382.1:0-3627 GCA_963974955.1 uncultured Yeosuana sp.
AGACAATGCCTGAAAAGCACTTATTTGTCCCGGATTGTTTGGAGTGTCATATTTGCCTTTTAATATGGCTATGGCATACCAAAAATGTCTAAACGGCAATGATCTGGAATAGATTAAAAAATAAATGCCACCCCCAATCAGTAAAACCAATAGTGGGATATTCCAAATCCAATCACTAAACGCTCCTATCAGATCTTCAATACCTTGCAACAGCTTATTCATTATGTCCAAAAAATTTAGAATATAGTTTCTGTTGCTTGCCTTCCAAATCTATGTTTTTTCCCTGTATAAACGCATGGGCAAGTATGTTTGTCCTAATATCCAAAGCATCCCCTTTTGACACAAATAAGGTGGCATCCTTTCCCACTTCCAGCGAACCCAAGGTATCATCTATCCTTAAAATTTTTGCTGCATTTAAAGAAATGGTTTTTAAGGCATCCTCTTTGTCTAGACCAAAAGCCGCAGCCACACTGGCATAGAACGGCAAGTTCCTGGAGGTTGACAACATTCCTGTATGGCTTATAGCTACTACAATGCCTTCTTTAGAGAGTAGGAAGGGTAGTTTATAGCGCAGATCGTAATCCATATCCACGCTGATCGGGACACTATGGGTTGGAGGTAGGATAACTGGAATATTGTTTTTCTTTAAAAAATCTATAACCAGCAAAGTTGCTTCTGCCGATACAAGCGCAACGTGTTCTATTCCCATCTCTTTTGCAGCTTGAATACTTTCAACAATTTCCTTTGGTTCATTGGCATGGATAAACAATGTTTTGTGCCATTGAACAGTCCTTGCACAGTCTCAAGTTTTAAGTTTGGTTTTTTGCCATCCAACTTGCCATAAGCAATTGCTTGAGTAAATATACCTTTTAGTTCTGCAACATTGGTATTGTAATTTTTATCAGGGTTTATCTGTCTTGTATTCGTTGCAGTATCATAAGAAGTTTTTGTAGAATTTGGCCAATTAAGATGTATCCCGGCACCAAATTTGTATAAAGACTCTTCCCAATTCCTGCCATCGAGTTTCATTACAGAAGATGACCTGGAAATCATACCGCCTATTGGATCGGTTTCTACGGTAAGAATATCGTTAAACCGTAAAACTGGTAAAAATTCGGAATCTGAGTTAAAGGCATAGGCCGTATTTAAGCTAGGGTTAATCCTTCCTTGTTCCAATATGTCATTTGTATGGGGTACACCACTGATTTCTTCAATACCAATCAAAGAATTGAGCAATATAAACCCTGGATAAATATGTTGCCCAGAGAGATCAATTATGTTGTATTCGGAACTATCTATCTGTACCGTTTCTGCTTTTTCAACTATTGAAATTTTACCGTTTTTAAAACCTATTATTGCATTCGGTATAATTTTTCCTGTACCAATATGCAAAGTGCCTCCAACCAATGCAACAGACTCTTTTATGTTTTTTGAAGCCAGTCCCCCTTGTGCAAAAAGGCTTGATGGTATACAACAAACTATTATTGAAATAAGGACTATATTGTTTTTGTTATAATTCATCGTTTATGGTTTTAACAATTAATTTTGAATCTCTAAATACTCGCGGGTAAAATCTGGTTTTGATGAGGATATGTGCTGTTCAACATTAGAACCCGTATTAATGGCATTCTTCATTTTATTGATGATCCTGTTCCTTACTTTTTTAATATCCTTTCTCAATTGTATGTCCTTTTCAATATCAAAATACACCTTGTCTTCTATGATTGTTTTATCATTTCTTCATTTTCATTGCGTTCGCCATGGGCAACTAAAGAGGCCGCTCCCCGAGCTATACCATCAGGTCTGAATGTGGCTACCAATCCAAATCCCTGTTGGCGTAATTGCTGGGCTCTTTTAGGGTCAACAATAAAATGCCCAGAAGCATTATACTCAGATTTTATAGCTTCATTGGCATTAAATGATCCTTTTGTTTTCGACTGTATTTGCTCTCGTTTAACAAAAGGGTTTCCTATTGGTGAGTTTTTTACTTCAGGTTGTCCATACGTGCTGAAAACATCAATAAATGAAGCGTAAATATACTTTCCTTTGGCATCAATTTCGGTATAGCCCGTTGGCACATTTCTTCCTCTTACAACTTTTTCTATAACTTTATTTCTTATTACCAATGTAGCATTTTCTAATTTCTCTCCTGGAACAGGGATTATGATTGCATTGGTAATTGGAAATGCATTTGGTCTATAATCAGATATACCATTCTTTGGAAAAGTTTCTTGGCTAATTCCTATATTCATTACTAAAATTGTGAAGGTAAAGGCTAACCATATGGTAAATTGACATGTAATAACTTTTCTTATTTTCATAGTCCTTTTTTTAATTATAAAATTATACTTCAAAAAACACTGAAGTATTAACACGGTATTTTGCCTCTTCTTTGTGATAAAATTCATTAGTCATTGGAGAATAATCATAATCTTTTGTCCACTCCTTGACATTTTTAATAGTACTTTTAATACCTTTTAAAATATATTGTAACTCCTTATCTGTCATCGTTGGATGGAGCGATAAACGAACCCACCCCGGTTTTTGGGAAAGGTTGCCACGATCAATTTCATTTGTTATTTTTTTGGATTGCTCTTTGGTGACCTCCAATAATAAATGGCCATAAGTGCCAGCGCAGGAACAGCCTCCCCTGACCTGAATACCAAATCTGTCATTTAATAGTTTAATAACTAAATTGTAATGTATGCCTTCAATATAAAATGAGAACACTCCCAATCTATACCTTGCCTCTTTGGCCAGCAAGTGTAATCCAGAAATGTTGGATAAACTTTCAAAACATTCTTTTACAAGCTCATTTTCTCGAAGACGAATTTTTTCCACGGTCATTTTCTCTTTCAATTTAATCGCCAAACCAGCTTTTATGGCTTGTAAAAAGCCTGGTGTGCCACCATCTTCACGTACTTCAATATTGTCAAAATAATGATGCTCGCCCCAAGGATTGGTCCAAGTCACTGTTCCTCCTCCTGGATGGTCTGGAATTCGGTTTTTGTACAATGCCTTATTAAAAATCAGGACGCCAGAACTACCTGGTCCTCCAAGAAATTTATGGGGTGAAAAAAATATGGCATCCAAACGCTTGGCGTCATTTTCAGGGTGCATATCCATGGTTACATAAGGTGCCGAGGCTGCATAATCCACAAAGCAGTATCCTCCATTTTTATGCATTATCTCTGCCAGTTCATGAATATTGGTGCCTACTCCCGTTACGTTGGAGCAAGCCGTAAAGGATCCTATTTTTACTTTTCGATGCTGATATTTTTCCAGTGCTTTTGTCAAATTGTTGGCATTGACATATAAGTTTTCCGAGGGTTCCAGCACCACTACGTCTGCAATTGTTTCCAACCAAGTTGTCTGGTTTGAATGGTGCTCCATGTGTGTTAAAAAAACAACGGGGCGCTCTTCTTCTGGAATTTGAATTTTTTTAGAATATTTTTCAGGTATTTTTAAGCCCAATATGCGTTGAAATTTACACAAAACACCTGTCATTCCAGAATCGGAGGTGATGATAACATCATTTGAAGATGCATTGACATGTTTCTTGATAACTTGATGCGCATCTTGATATAAAGATGTCATTAACCTACCTGTGTGACTGGCTTCAGAATG
>CAXBHA010000383.1:0-3598 GCA_963974955.1 uncultured Yeosuana sp.
ACCAAAAACCCGAAGATAAATTAGAATACATAAAATACCATCAAAGCGAAGGGGCCAATGTATTAATGATTGGAGATGGATTGAATGATGCTGGTGCTTTGGCGCAAAGTAATGTAGGCATTGCCATTTCAGAAAACGTCAATGTGTTTTCACCAGCTTGCGATGCTATTTTAGACGCTTCAAAATTTACTCAAGTGCATGAATATATTAATTTAGCCAAAACAAGTTTAAAAATTATTAAATGGAGTTTTGTATTGTCATTTGTTTATAATATAATTGGTCTTTATTTTGCCATAACCGGGCAATTAGCCCCTGTTTTTGCTGCCATACTAATGCCTTTAAGTTCTATAAGTATAGTTGGTTTCACAACGCTTACTACGAATATTGCTGGCAGAAAATTAAAATAGAATATGATATATATCATTTTATTAGATAAACCATGAAAGTATTTTTAACTCTTTATATAAATTAGGGTATGAGTGCCATTTATTTAATGTTAGCTGCAAGTGTTATTGTAGCCATTATTTTTTTTATTGCTTTTATCATAGCCGTACGAAATGGTCAATATGATGACAGTTATACCCCTTCAGTCCGAATGCTTTTTGAAGACGAACTCGTTAAAGAAAAATCCACTAAATCAATTAAAACCAAACAAGATTAACAATTAAAACTATGGAAGTGCAACAATTTCATTACGATAATAAAATCGTTAAAAACTTTATCTATGCAACCATTCTTTGGGGTGTTGTAGGGATGTTAGTAGGTCTGCTATTAGCATTTTTATTTTTATTTCCTAATTTAACTGAAGGTATATCATGGTTAAGTTTTGGTCGCTTAAGACCATTACATACCAATGCGGTCATTTTTGCCTTTGTTGGAAATGCTATTTTTGCTGGCGTTTACTATTCATCTCAGCGATTACTTAAAGCAAGAATGTTTAGCGATGTTTTAAGTAAAATTAATTTCTGGGGATGGCAACTTATTATTGTGGGTGCCGCTTTAACCTTGCCCTTTGGCTTTACAACTTCTAAAGAATATGCCGAATTAGAATGGCCTTTTGATATTCTAATCGCCGTAATTTGGGTAGTATTTGGTTGGAATCTTATTGGAACCATTTTAAAAAGAAGACAACGCCATTTATATGTGGCTATATGGTTTTATATAGCAACATTTGTAACTGTCGCCGTTCTTCATATATTTAATAGTTTAGAATTACCTGTAAGTGCATTAAAAAGTTACTCGGTTTATGCAGGTGTTCAAGACGCGTTGGTGCAATGGTGGTATGGTCATAACGCCGTGGCATTCTTTTTAACGACTCCTTTTTTGGGCTTGATGTATTATTTTGTGCCAAAGGCAGCAAATAGACCTATATATTCATACAGACTATCCATTGTTCATTTTTGGTCATTAATTTTTATATACATCTGGGCTGGACCGCATCATTTATTATATACAGCATTACCAGAATGGGCTCAAAACTTAGGCGTGGCCTTCTCTGTTATGTTATTAATGCCTTCTTGGGGTGGGATGATAAACGGATTACTGACCCTCCGTGGTGCCTGGGACAAAGTAAGAACCGATCCTGTTTTAAAATTTATGGTAGTGGCTATCACAGGATACGGTATGGCAACCTTTGAAGGGCCAACTTTATCTTTAAAAAATGTCAATGCCATGGCGCATTTTACGGACTGGATTATAGCCCACGTACACGTAGGTGCCTTAGCGTGGAATGGTTTCTTAGCATTTGGTATGATTTATTGGTTGGTACCACGATTATTTAAAACAAAACTATTTTCTGTTGGATTGGCAAATCTTCACTTTTGGGTTGGTACCCTAGGAATTATATTGTATGCCTTACCCATGTATGTCGCTGGTTTTACACAATGGTCAATGTGGGAACAATTTAATCCTGATGGCACTTTAGTATATGGTAATTTCTTGGAAACAGTGACAGAGATTATGCCAATGTATTGGATGCGAGCTATCGGTGGTACTCTATATATAACAGGAATGCTTATTTTAGTTTACAATATTATAGCAACCATAAGAGTAGGTAGCCCTGTTACTGATGAATTAGCAGAAGCACCAGCATTAGAGAGGGTTTCTAAAAAACGCTTAGCTGGCGAAGGATGGCACTCATGGCTAGAACGTAAACCTGTTAAATTAACCATTTTGGCTACTATTGCCATTCTTATCGGTGGAATTGTTCAAATTGTACCTACCATATTGGTAAAATCAAATATTCCTACCATTGCCAGTGTAAAACCATACACGCCCCTAGAGCTTGAAGGACGTGATATTTACATTCGTGAAGGTTGTGTGGGTTGTCACTCTCAAATGATACGCCCTTTAAGATATGAAGTAGAACGATATGGCGAATACTCCAAAGCTGGAGAATATGTGTACGACCATCCATTTTTGTGGGGCAGTAAGCGTACAGGGCCAGATTTACACCGTATTGGAGGAAAATATAACGATAATTGGCACTTTAACCACATGTATGATCCACAGGCATTGAACAAAAAATCCATAATGCCAAGATATCAATGGCTTCTTAAAAACAAACTTGATAAGTCGCTCACAGAGAAAAAAATGGAAACGATGGTGAGTCTAGGTGTTCCATATACTGAAGAAGAGATTGCCAATGCCCAGCAAGAAATGACAGATCAAGGAACTCAAATTGAACAAAACCTGTATAGTGACCCGGACTTTGTTGAAAGTTATGAAGCTGATAAAAAAGATGCTGTGGAAAACGGTCGGGATTTTGTTGAGATGAAAAACCGTGAAATCGTTGCTTTAATTGCTTATTTACAACGGTTAGGAACGGATATTAAAGTTAAAGATGTACAATAATCAAATAATCTAAAAAAGAAAACATGTTGAACTTCGCTAAAAACTACATGGAAACTATTTCAGGAATTGAAATTTATCCCATTATATCATTACTTATATTTTTTACATTTTTTGTTGTTCTATTTTATTGGGTAGCTACCACAAAAAAAGACTATATAAATACGGTAAGTAATATTCCATTAGATAATAACAACCAAAACGACTATTTGTTATGAAAAATCTTATTCCATCGTACATAAGAGTACCCGTTGTGTTCTTTATAATTTTCGGACTTGTAGAATTTTTTATTGATTCTGGTAATCAACCTGCATTCATAAAATACCCAATAGTCTTATTGTTCCTACTATTGGTATTAATAATCCTTATTGCCATTGAAGCCATTGTTGGTGCTTTGGAAAACGTCATGTTCCAAAGTTTAACCGATGAAGGAAAAGAACGCTATTTAGCATCAAAAAATAAGGTTCCACAATTTACTTGGATTAAAAACTTCTATAAAAAATTAGTAGGTACTAAACCTATGGAAGAAGAAGGTGAACTTATTTTAGATCATAATTATGACGGTATCAAGGAATTAGACAATTCATTACCTCCGTGGTGGCTATATTCATTTTATGCATCTATAGTATTTGCGGCTGTGTATTTAATAAACTTTCATGTTTTTGGAAACAACAATCAGTACGATGAATTGGCTGAAGAATACAAACAAGCTGAAATTAGTATAGCAGAATACAAAAAGAATGCAAAA
>CAXBHA010000384.1:0-3595 GCA_963974955.1 uncultured Yeosuana sp.
TTGGTAATAGCGTTTATAGCCATTCAGAATAAAAAAATAGTGCTTCATAAACGATTGATGCAGTGTGCTGTTTTATTGTCATTGGCATTTTTAGTGATGTATGTAGCCTATCATATGACGAGTACTTCTACTAAATTTGGTGGTGAAGGTTTAATTAAATACATGTATTTTATTATTTTAATCAGTCATATTTTGTTATCAATTATGGTGATTCCTTTTGTGCTGATCACCTATGTACGAGCCATTACGAACCATATTGAAAAACATAAAAAAATTGCAAAAATCACGTTTCCGTTGTGGTTGTATGTTGCCATATCGGGCGTTGTTGTTTATATTATGATTTCGCCTTATTATGTTTAAAAACAAGGGATATATCATCGTGTTGCTATTTTTAATCCTCACCATTCCTGTTCATGCACAATGTGCTATGTGTCGCGCTGTTCTTGAAAATGAAGAAGGTCAAGGAACTGCGCAAGGAATTAATAATGGTATTGTTTATCTAATGGCAATTCCTTATCTACTTATAACAGGTATTGGAGTAATTATTTATCTGAAATTCTTTCGAACAAAAAAGAATTAATATCCAATTTTACTGTAACAAATCTTATTTAAAACCGTCTTACTTATTTATACATTAAGAGTTTCTTAACAATTCCTTAGGATAATTAGGGGCTTGATTTAACTATTTTTGTCAGTATAACCATTTGCCAATGATACAAATCAAAGATTTGCACAAGTCCTACCATATGGGTAGTAATTCACTTCATGTTTTAAAAGGAATTAATTTCAATGTGAAGGAAGGAGAAATGGTTTCCATCATGGGTTCTTCGGGTTCCGGGAAATCAACACTGCTCAATATAATTGGAATTCTTGATGAAGCAGATTCTGGTTCTTATATTTTAGATGGAGTTCCAATCAAAAATTTAAACGAAAAAGTTGCGGCAAACTATAGAAATAAATTTTTAGGATTTATTTTTCAATCGTTTAACCTTATCAATTATAAGTCCGCATTGGATAATGTTGCCATGCCATTATATTACCAAGGAATAAAACGTAAAGAACGAATTGAAAAAGCGGAATATTATCTCGAAAAAGTTGGTTTATCTCCTTGGTCACATCATTTACCGAGTGAATTATCTGGTGGACAAAAACAGCGTGTAGCTATTGCAAGAGCCTTGGCAAGCAATCCTAAAGTGTTACTGGCCGATGAGCCAACCGGTGCATTAGATTCTAAAACATCTCAAGAAGTTATGGAGTTAATTCAAGGAATTAATGATGAAGGGAAAACAATTTTAATAGTAACCCATGAGCATGATATAGCTCAAATGACGAAGCGTATAGTACATTTAAAAGATGGTGTTATTATAGATGATGCTCCCGTAAAACAAGTTAGAGCTTCTTTGTATGTTTGATATTGAGCGTTGGCAGGAAATATTCGAAACCTTAAGAAAAAACAAATTACAAACTTTCTTAACAGGGCTTTCTGTGGCTTCAGGTATTTTTATTCTTATTATTTTGTTGGGTTTTAGTTCAGGCATTCAAAATGGCGTGAAATCTCAATTTGAAAAGGATGCAACCAACCAAATTTCTATTTGGGCCGGAAGGACTACAAAGGAGTATAAAGGGTTGAACCCAGGAAGACGTATACAACTAAAAAACCAAGATTTTAATAAAGTATCTAATGAATATGCTGAATTTTTAGAATATGAGTCTGCAAATTATATGATATGGAGAGCGCTTGTTAATTATGGAAATGAATCAAACAACTACCGTATTTGGGGCTCAATGCCAGATAAGCAGTTTATAGAAAACTCAGACATAGGTGAAGGCCGGTTTATAAACGAATCAGACGTGAGCAGTTCAAACAAAGTAGCTGTTATAGGAAATAAAATAAAACTCGACTTATTTAAAGATGAGGACCCTATAGGAAAGTACATATCTGTTTACGGAATAAATTTTAAGGTTATTGGTGTTTACTATGATCCCGGTGGCGAAGATTCAGAAAGTCAAATATACATTCCCCTTACAACCGCACAAAAGTCATTTAATGGAGCTGATAGAATTAACAATTTGAATTACACCATAAAAATGCCCAAAAAATTCAATGAAGGTGTTGAACTGTCTCAAAATGTTGCATTGGCTATTGAATCAGATTTAAAACAAATGCATACCGTATCCCCTAATGATTTAGGAGCTATTAGGGTTAATAACAGTTTAGAAGAGGCAAAAAAAATCTACTCGTTGGTTGATGCCATTAAATTCATCTTTTGGTTTGTGGGCATAGGAACCATAATAGCAGGCGTTGTAGGAGTAGGTAACATTATGCTCATTATTGTAAAAGAACGTACTAAAGAAATTGGGATTAGAAAAGCATTGGGTGCTCAACCACTATCCATTGTTGGGATGATTTTGCAAGAGGCTATTTTTGTAACGATGTTTTCAGGGATGTTCGGGCTCATTCTGGGGCTAGGCTTAATGGAGGTCATTGGCCCCCTTGTCAAAAATGATTTTATCAAATACCCACAAGTGGATTTTAATACAGCATTAACAACAGTGTTTATTTTAGTAATAGCTGGAGCATTTGCCGGGTTTTTTCCAGCATACAGAGCTGCTAAAATAAGGCCTATAATAGCTTTAAGAGACGAATAATATGTTTAACAAGGAGAGGTGGAACGAAATTCTGGAAGCTTTAAATGCCAATAAGTTTAGAACGCTTTTAACGGCGTTTGGAGTGTTTTGGGGCATTACCATTTTAGTTTTACTATTGGCACTTACCAATGGGCTACAAAAAGGCGTTGTGTCTAGTTTTGGTAATTTTGCTGCAAACTCTTCCTTTGTTTATGTTAGAGGAACAACTATGCCTTATAAAGGCTTGCCCAAAAGCAGACGATTTGATCTTGATTTAGATGATGTAGAAGCTATTAAGCAGCAAATCCCGGAAATTGAATATGTATCTCCTCAAAATAGATTGGGAGGTTATATGGGGGCTAATAATGTAACCAGGGGAAGTGAGACTGGTGCCTTTCAAGTTGAAGCGCATGTACCTGATATTATTCGACAAAACCCTATGGATATTCTTGAAGGTAGATTTATCAGTCAATCAGATTTGAATGACAAGCGTAAAGTTTGTGTTATAGGTACTGATGTTGTTAAATCATTATATGATAAGGATAAGGATGTGGATATTATAGGGTCCTACCTCAAAATCAATGATGTTAATTTTATGGTAATTGGGATATTTAAGTATAGCAAGAGCCGTGGGGATCAACAGCAGGAAGTCAACACGATAATAACACCGTTTACAACATTTGGTCAAGTATTTAATTTTGGAAATAAAGTTGGCTGGATGGGTATAACTGCGCTAGATGGCGTTAGTATAACCGATTTAAAGTCTAGAATTTTAAATGTCTTAAAAACAAGGCATACGGTTCATCCTGATGATGATGCAGCCTTTGGGTACTATGATATTTCTGAAGATTATGCAAGAGTCAATGGCCTTTTCAGCATCTTGACTTTTGTGGGCTATTTTGTTGGGGCGTTGATTCTTATGTCAGGCATTATAGGAATCAGTAATATCATGCTTATTGTAGTTAAA
>CAXBHA010000385.1:0-3585 GCA_963974955.1 uncultured Yeosuana sp.
GGTGGCATCACAGCCAATACCCCAAACGGTATCCGTAGGGTACAATATAAGGCCTCCATTCTCTAGGGTTTGGATACATTGCTTTATTTCCTGATCCATTTAATTGTAAAGTTTTAGTGCCTTCTTTAGGTCTTTATTGAAGGTGTGCCAGTGAGATGAAACCTTATTTTTTATGGATAAAAAAGGCCAAGATGAGATCGGAATCTGATTTTTGGCTAATTGAGCCTTTATTTTATCTTCAATAACAAATTCTTCGAAAATCGATGCTAGATCTACATTGCCATAACCTATAAACTCATTCACCTTATTTTCAAAGTGTATTATGGACATCCAAACCCTTTTGTTCGGAATTCGGGTGATATTCTTGATCCGTTTCCAATCGGAATGCTTTTTCATGCTCCAAATGCCTTTGGGGTTTTCATTTCTTTCTATCAGGCTTATGAAGGGATTATAGATATGGTGTCTTTTTCCTACTTTTACCTTAGGGGCAACTTGCAAAGTATATCCATCTGAGAAATCAATGGCAAGATAATTTTGTTGGTCAAAATTTCTTTGCACTTCCTCAATATAATGTTGGCTGATACAATCATCGTTATCTATTCTGCTAGTGATAATATATGGGGCCGTTGATTTTTTCAGTTCATCCTGGATCGTCGAAAAAAAATAGGACATATCTTGGACAAAGAAGGGCTGAAACATTGCACAATCCTTTTGGTATTCCATGATTTTTTCCTTGTACGGCAAGGGGGTTTCAATATCAAAGAAAACAAGCCATTTGAAATCCTTGTTGGTTTGGGAGCGTACACTGGGTAAGCAGTAATTTTCAAAGAGTTCAAATCTGTTTTTTAACCATTCTTCCGTTAAAACAGGGGTGTTGTTTTTAGTGTTCGTCCAACTTGCTTGTCTAAGGTTGAATCTTGTAAATAGAAAATGATCAAACATAATGGTAGCATCTGTTTTATAACAATGTTGATTTAGGGTACTGTGTCCTTAAAATTTTACTTTTTAAAATATAAGTCATTGTGAAAATAACTTTTATAACATCTTTGGTAGCCCAAAAATATAGATAATATTTTTGGCAAGGGTTTCTAAGCTTAAGCAAAGCGCAAATATCTGAAAATGGTAAGAGGTACCGAAACCAAATATGGAGTGTTTTTATTTTGGGAGCATGCTCTTTATGGCATATTTATATCTCTTTATTTTTAGGGAGAGTAAATGGCCTTACAAAACTTTTGAATGTAAAGTATCCCAGTTTTCTTCTTACTTTCCATTTTCTGGCGAAATTAATGGGTTTGTTTTTTAAATAAGATTTGTCCTTGTGTAAAAAGAGGATGGATGCATCAACGATTCTTGCACTGGAATGGCCATCATCATATGGATGGATGTTTGATATATATTTTGAAATGAGGGATATTTTTTTGGCTGGATAACTTAAGGCGTACGACAGAGCTTCCTCTATTTTAGAAACTTCATTCACATTAATAATATGATCTTGTGGAATATTGTGACGGAAGGTCACCACTGGTTTTCTTTGTAACAAAAACTCTTGAATTACGGATGACGTATCCGATAACATTATATCCGCCTGGTGCATCAAGGGAATTATGTCCGTGGTGTCGTGATATTGAAAATTCTCTCCCTGCAAACTTTTCCACTTAGATTTAATATCATCTGGTAATTTGGGATGTAAAATTTGCATAAACTTAAAAGTTCCCTTCTCCGATAGGATTTTTATTTTGTTAAATAGTTCTTCGTCAAAGGCTAAACTCAATTTTTTAGTGAAAGTTGAGGCAATTAGAATGGTATTTCTTTGATTACCCTCTTTCTCTGGAATTGGAAACATAGCGTCCATTTTGGACCATCCTGTTTCAATTACATCAAAATGTGGGTGTTCTTTTTGTTTTTCCTTGAATATACTGGTGGTAGAGGGGCCTTGGGTACAATAGAGGTCAAAAAATCCACGGATCCGAAAATGCCCCTTTCTGAAATTTCTTTTTTCGGCATTAAACCCATGAAAAATTTGAACCTTTAATCCTGGAAAAAAATCTGGAACTACATTGGCGGCGGTTAAAACAATGTGGGGCTCATAGGCCAGGCCCTCTTCTACCGTATCCAAAGTATTTGCAGCAAATGGATTATGCTGTTTGGCTTCGGTGGTGTCTACAAACCACTTTACCTCATAATTTCTTTGTTTTAATTCTTCATATATGGGCTTGCCGATCGGGAAGCCATATGAATAGGATATGTAAATTAGAAATTTATACATTTTTAAAATACTTATAAAGTGTTGTTTTGCAAGGTTGTTTTTGCCCTTCAATTTTAAAAAGGGTTTCAACTTCATTTGCCCTAAAGGTTATTCAATGGATCCGTCCATTCCGGGGGAATGAATTTGATCTTTATGGTCTGTCTAAAGAACCATTTGAATTGGAAAAATTTGATTCTATTTTTTTCCTTAACTGCTTTTTTCTTGATTATTCAATTTCCTTAATTCGATATATCTTGTCCAAACCCCAAGCGCATTTAAATAGCAAATGGTAACCCCCTTTTTGCCATCAAGGAAGCCAAGTCTTATAATGTAATGATAAAAAAATTTCCAGGCGGGCCTTAAAACCTGAGGCATTATATGCCATTTTTTGCCTTTTTGAAATTCTTCAAGCGCCTTTAGCTTCCCGTATTTGGTCATTTTGGCTTTGTAATGGTCATAATTTTTATAACAGTAATGTATTAACCGCTCTGAGAGAATGCCGGACTCACCTTCAACAACTAAGGTTTCATGTACAATTTTTTGATCAGAAAATTTTGCTTTACTCTTTCTGAACAAACGGTAATTTTTATCGGTTTGCCAACCGCTAAAATGTAGGGGTTTGTCCTGGAACATAAACTTTCTGTAAAACCAATAGGCAACCACCTCGGAATTGCTGTTCGTCTTTGTTTTTATCTCTTCCTTCAATGAAATTGGGACTACCTCATCGGCATCCAGAAATAATATCCAATCATGGTTAGCTTGTTTTAAGGCAAAGGATTTTTGAGTGGTAAAATTTTCGAATGGATTCTGAATGACTTTTACCTTGGGATGGTTTTTAAGATATTCAAAGGTGCCATCCGTACTGTAGGAATCAACCACTATAATTTCATCGGCAAAACTGGTGGAATCTATACACTGTTTAATGTATCCAATTTCGTTGTAAGTAATGATTAAGGCTGATATTTTTTCTCTTAAATCTGGCATACAATTATATATGGATGCATTATGTTAGGTTGGTTTTTGTGAAAAGGCTTTCGTATTTCAACCCACAAATTTACGGTATATATAACTTAAAAGAAGTGGTAAAGGTTGAAAATTTTGTGATTACCATGCTTAGAGGGATGAAGACTCCTTTGTCGTATCAGGGAGGGTCGATGAAACTTTTTATTGAGAACCTTGGAAGCTGTTTTTCCTAGGATTCCCGTAGAGCTTCTATATGGGCGTTTGTGCGTGATATTGGTGTTTAGGGCCATGATTTTTTTTGGTTGTTAATAGATGTTAGGGGTTCGGGTTTTTATCTGGATCCTACTTCCCCATTGATGATATTCATGGAATTTTGA
>CAXBHA010000386.1:0-3579 GCA_963974955.1 uncultured Yeosuana sp.
GCTTTCTATACTTAATGACGCGTACCACAGTAAATGTAAAGGCAAAAAAACAATAATATTTAACGCTACAACAAAAATCAATAATACCATTTATAAATACCTTAAAAAGCAAGGTCTGAATGTAAAGCAGTTCGATTCTATTAACGAAGCAGAAACAAATCCAGATACTAATAAACCGTACACTAGAACAGAAATTGTAGAGTGGTTTAAGTCAGAAAAAGATGCAATATTAGTTAATACAAATGTATTTACAACTGGGTTTAATGTTACAGATGTAGAATGTGTAATTATAAACAGAGCAACCAAATCTCTATCTCTTTGGCTTCAAATGGTAGGGCGAGGTAGTAGACCAACAACAAAGATATTCAAAGACTTTTTTACAGTAATAGACCTTGGACAAAATATTTATGAGCATGGAATATGGAGTCAACCAAGGGATTGGAAAGATTACTTTTTTCCTTCACCTCCTAAACTAAAAAGGAAAATGGATATGGTGCAAACTTGGGAATGCCCATCATGCGAATCGTTAAATGTAGTTGGTGAATTACATTGCACATCTTGTGGTGAAGAAAAAGCATCACTAACAAATCACAACCAACCAAACGGTAAAACAGGAACTTTAAACGAGGTTGCAGAACTTCCACTTCCAAAAGCAAATTCCATAATCCAATACGCATTGGCTCAAGGAGAAGGCTCCTCATTCGCTTTCAAGGTTCTTTACAACAGAATAATTCAGCTTTTTATTTATCATAAAGTAGATAAAAATGACTATCATAACAGAAAAGAGCAGTATCATAAAAGAATTGCACAAATAGCAAGACCAATCTATTTTGCTATAATCAAATCAGAACTATCAGGAAAAAACAAGAAACTCCAAACCCTATTAACAAATTTCCACTCTAGTTTAGATTCTCATTTTTTATAGTTTTTTATGTTGGGTTTTTTATGATTGATTTTTTATAATTGGTTTTTTATAGCGCGTTTTTTATAGTTTTTTATGGAGTTTTTTATAGCGCGTTTTTTATGGAGTTTTTTATAGATAGCGCACGTTTTTTATGGAGAGTTTTTTATGAGCTTTTTATGAGCTTTTTATGAATTATTTTTTATAGATTATTTTTTATAGATTATTTTTTATACCTAATTTATACCTAATTTATACCTAGCACGTTTTCATAAATCATTTTTACCCGAATATCCCTCCTCTAACGACTTTTATACTCCAACCCTTACATTGTCACCCCAAACTAAAAAAGCGCCTTTAAAAGCGCCTTAAATTAGTTCTTATTGGGTTGATTACACCTACTTTATAGCCTTCCTTCTTCCTTTAGCCGTTAATTCAACAAAATTCCCAGTTTTTCCACCCCTTGGTGAGTCGTTCCCCGTAAAAAAATCATCTGATATTTTTAATCCTGCATCTTGTAAAATTTTTATAGTGGCTTCAGTTCTATCAATATTAGTTGTAAACCTTCCCTGCCCGGAAGTATGACAAGTATAAACTCTTTTTTTACTTATTAATAGTTCTTTCGCATAAATATAACCATTGCTATATTTGGCGTTCCCTTTTGTCCTGTTTTCGAATGTTAAAATTTTCATGTTGTTTATTTTAAATTAATGTTTATTTTATAATAATTCTTTGCAAAGTGGATACTTTTCTAAATGTGGACTAGAAACTCTAATTTTATAAGATCTTTCGAACCAGTTATAAATTTCGATTTTAAGTCCCGTTTTAAGTATTATTTTTTTATTTTCTTGTACTACCATAATATTATTTTTTTTAGTTGTTATTTTCACCTAAAAAGCCCCCTAATTTCTTAGGAGGGTAATTATATTGTTATTTTTAATTTTATCTAATCACAAAACCGCTTTTATCTTTTTTTGCGTCACCTTTAGCCTTAAGGCCTAAAATAACCCCTTTATTCTTAATCATCTCAAGATCGCTTTTGTCACCATCAATGACACGAATTCCAGCCCATTTTTTCGGTAAAGTAATAAATACTGCGGCTACATTTACGCCCTGTTTTATCGCTTCTAAAGTTTGGGCCTCATTGTCTTCTTTACGGCTAAAAGTTAGAGTGTAGTGTAAGTCATTCTTATATCGAATGGCACGACTTAAATTGGGCGTGTAGTCATAAAAGAATACTCTATCTTTATTTAAAGTACTATAGTCAAAATTAGCATGCTTTTTAAGTAAGTATAAAAAATCTACATCGGTAGTTCCATTTAAACGAAAAGCTATTTTATAACCTCCTTTTATAGCTTTTTTAACTTGGAATAAAATTTCCATAGTTAGGACTTTTAAAAATTCTTTTCTGTCGTCGACAAAAAAGTCGGCTTTATTAATGCGTGCATTTTGTACATTGCTAAACTTTCCACGGCCTGCAGTGTTAAGACACGCAGCAAGGCAGCCAGTCGACGCATGAGCGCATAAGTTAAGGCCTTTGCCATTCATAGAAGCGGGAGCCATGTAAAGGATAAAAGTTTTAATATCGTTTTTTGCGGTTTTGGTGTTAGTTGCTCCATCACTCAGAAGCTTGCCAATATTAAATTTTTGCTTGATTTGCTTTTTGTTATTTGTTGGTGTTAAAATTGTCATAATGTTAGTTTTTAATGTTAATAATTAATTGTGCTGTTTTCAATTCCATCTGTCAAATAATCGATTAAATCGCATTCGTCTTCTTCTTTTAATAAATTATCATTTATATTTATGTGAGCAAAATTAGTTCGGTTATTTAAGTGCCCATAACCAATTTGCTCATTGTTATAATAGATTTCTAAATTTGTAGAATCAATATCTTTTAAATTCGTTCTAATTACTTTTAAGTTTTTAAAGTTTAATTTTTCTTCTACTTTTACTGTTTTTGTGATTGAAATTGTCATAATGTTAATTTTTAAGATTTATAATTGATTGTACTGTTTTAAACAGGATAACTCCTACTATTGATGCTATTCCTACTATTGCGATAATTTGTTGTAATGTCATAATGTTAATTTTTAGTTTTAAAAGTTTGATTTTAAAGTATAGTTAATAGATTATCATATCGAGCACAATGGCAAAAAATTCAACGTCGCTACAATCTTTTAGCAGTCTAGTTAAAGGAATGTTAATTTTATTTTCTCGCAGTATTGCTTTTTTAGATTCCATGGATAAAGTGTAATACATCATAATTTAAATATTTAAGTTTCCGAACGTTCGGTCTTCAAATGTAATCATTTATAACCATAAAATAACTACCGTTATACTGTTAATATCATTATAATACACAAGTTTATAATCATTCTAAATAAGGATCTTATAAGGAATGCATAAAATAAAGGCCTAAAAAAGAACAGCCCCCCCTGGTCGTGCACATACTATGGCACACATATAATTTTCTGATTTTTTCGGTTGTGTATTTAGTTTTTTACGGATTGGGGTGGAATTTTGGAGAATTTTCAGGAATTTTGGGGAATTTTGCTTGTATACTATATATAGACGCATCTCTGGCAGCCTATACTACCATTGAGTTTTTTGATAGGAGAATTAAGATATTTTATCATTTTTGCTGAATTACCCTATTTTTATCAATTTATTTAACTAAG
>CAXBHA010000387.1:0-3575 GCA_963974955.1 uncultured Yeosuana sp.
AAATCAGTTTAGGAAATAGATTTTTTCTTTCATATTGGTCTTTAATCTGCTTCTTATTGTAGTTTTTCCAAAATTAGCCTCATATATTTTTCATAATGAGGGTGTTTGGTCATTAAAGATTGGAGTGCTTTATAAGGTATTCCATGAATTTCACTATCTTTTAATACTTCAACCTTATATCGGTTTTTTTTAAACTTATGACGCTGTCGATGGCTGTTATTAACTCCCCTTCAGAAGCAATATGAACGGTAATGTCTTTGCCTTCTTTATAAAAAAACGTCCTAACTATTCCTTTTTGTACAAGGTAAATATGTTTACATACTCTTCCTTGCTTATGCAACAAATAGTTTTTAGGAAACTCTTTCGTTTCTAATAGGTTTAAAATTTCAGAAGCTAAATCTAACTGAACAATTCCGCTTAAATTATTAAAATCCATTTGTATTGATATCGAGTAAATTTAATAGTATTTATTGAAAAGCTCATAAAGGACTAAGACTTCAATTATAGATTATTTACTCAAATTATTTCGAAACAAAGTTTATATATCAATAAAGCACAGATTAGAACTATGCCTTATTTTGTGAATTTAAAAGGAAGCTAATAGTTTAAAAATAGAAGCAGATTATCATTTTATCTTAAATTATAACTATTTTCATGAGGTTTTATTGCCTTTCCAATTAATACACACTTCTCTTAATTAATATGTGGATAATATCTTAATTAATAGAAAATTAAAAATGATACTATTCATGAGATTGGAAAATCACTTCAAAATCTCACTAACCAAAATAACTGGTCTTATGTCGGTATAATTAGAGAAGTCAGATCTTATAGTCTCAATATTGGGTCCAATAGATGCCTGGTATTCTTTTAGGTTTTTTACATAAAAAGAACCAATAGCGATAAATGGTAATGGTGTATTAGGAATACCACTAGCAAGTCCTTTTTCAATAGTATATTTCACCAAATTTGACCCAAGATATCCTGCAACCATTGGCATATGTTTGGTTTCATAGTATTCCATATCAAAATCTATGTTTTCTGAAAATGGGTACATAATGGACACTTTAATCAAGCCTTTTACTGCGACTGCCGAACTGTGATTTTTAATTGTGGGAGACGAGATGTCTTGACTCAATCCAGTATAACATAAGGTTAAAAGTAATAATGATACTATAAGTTTATTTTTCATATTTTATTTTTTGTAGGTACGTGTAACATTCTCATTTTAAGAACAAAAATCAAATATCAGTATAAACTCTATATTTGTAAAACGTTATTTTTCGATGAGAATAATCGATAAAACCGATTTATAATTATGGAACTTAGACAGCTTAAATACTTTCTTAAGGCAAAAGAGGAGTTAAATTTTACAGTAGCGGCAAAAATTTTGAATATTAGCCAGAGCACATTATCGCAGCAAATTAAACAACTTGAAATTGAGTTAAATGTACCATTGTTTAATCGAATCGGGAAACGAATAATCCTTACAGAGGCGGGCAATATGTTTAGTGAATATGCCATGGAGAGCTTGAATAAAGCGAATGAAGGATTATTGCTTCTAAAGGATTTGAACAATCTAATAACTGGTGAACTTATTATAGGTGTAGTGTACTCCATGCGAATTATTTTTGCCAAAGCCTTGGCCGATTTCGCAGTGCAATACTCCAATATTAAAATTCAAGTGGTCTTTGGTACCACTAAAGATTTGCTCGAAAAGCTTAATTCACATCTGTTTGATTTTGTTTTGACGTTTCATGAAGGTCTTGAACATTCTCATCTTAAATACCAAAAACTTCTGAGCTCTAATATGGTACTAGTAGCATCTAAAAAATCAACAATTGCGAATAAAAAAAGTATTCTTCTTGAAGAAGTTGCGCAACTTCCATTGGCTTTACCTTTCAGTGGATATAGTACCATTCAATTTTTTGTCGATTCATTTAAACAAAAAGACCTTACACCCAAAATTTGTATGGAAATTAATGACATTCCTACTTTATTTGAAATTGTAAAGACTGGTCATTGGCATACTATTTTGAGTGACTCAAGCGTAAATGATAAAGAGGTGGTAGGTATTCCGATTGAAGGGAAAAACATGAAGCGAGACATCATGATTATTTCTCTTAACGAAGCTTATGAAAAGAAAGCTGTCAAAAAATTCTATGAACTATTACTGGGAATTTCTTAGTATAAGCAGTGAAATGGCATTAGCTTCTTTTATTCAAGTTTAGTACTACTGATATTACAATCTTTATTTAATAAGAATTCAGCTAATGAAATTTTTAACTTTTCCCAGGATTACAAGGACCATCTTCTACTACAATCCATTTCTTTTCTGAACAAATTAAAGCAACATTGCTTCCTTTTTCGTCTTGAACACAAATGTTAGCATCATTTTCTGAATCACAATCACAACCAACAGAGCCTGGTTCATATGCATTTGAAAGATTTTGTGTCGGGGAAAAGCACTTTGAATTATTTTCATTCTGATCATCATTATTTGAGCAAGAACAAAGAAATGAAATAGTCAATAATAATAGTGATAATTTAATATTCAAAATATTTTAATTTATTAAAAGATACATTAAGTAAAAAAGGTTGCTTTTTTATGTGTACTCAAATACACGAGTCCCTATTTTAAGACCTAGTAAAACTATAACAAAGAAAAAAAAGAAATGTAAGTGATTACAGCTTATTTGTTAATATTTTTATAATCAAAGAAGTCATGAAGATCTATCAATTGATAAATACCATCAAGACAAAATTCAATATCATGTTGGGGTATAATTAACTTTCTTATAAATTCAATTCTATAAAATTTTCCAAGAGACTTTATTGGAAATCTAATTGCAGAACTTTCCAATCTGTAATAAAAAATCTAATTAGAATATTGCTCTAGTATCGCACGTCGGGTTTACGGCGAATCAAAAAATCTACATATGAAAAAAGAAAGAAATAGACATTAACAAAGAACTAAGCCAAGCATCTAATATTAGCAAAAATCAACTCATCATATATAATTAACATGCATATTACTGTACTGCTGACCACGAGTCAATTAATATAAGAATTAATAGGAATATGATATCCCTACTCTCGGTTTAATGTCTACAAAGTAATTCTTATATTATGGAAAAAAAATGTTGTTATTTAGAACAGATAAGGTCATTAGGTGTTTTAGCATATAATTAAAATTTTAGAATATAGAAATCTTACTTGGAAAATTGCTTAAATCTTTTCCTTCGGTGTACACAATAGAAGATAGACGAATTAGTTCAAAATTCCTAAGTAAATTGTTTGAATTGCAATGGTTAATTCTTTTCCTTTTTATATTAAATATTTATGTTTTCCTATTCCAAGATCGTTTAGCGAAAGAATGTTGAAAAGGATATTCCAATATAATATCGAAATATATCTGACAATTTATATATTAAAATTTGGTCTTTTGAGGCTTGTGATATAGTATGTTTACCATTTCAATTGTTGATAACCTACAATACCCTTATTAATGGGGTATTTTGCCAAGATTCAAAATGGTTCCATTCGGCATCAAATGGAACCGAATAAAATTACAG
>CAXBHA010000388.1:0-3555 GCA_963974955.1 uncultured Yeosuana sp.
TATATTTAATTTGCTGGTTTTACTTCACCTTTTATATGAAGTAATTTGTTTGGCTCATCGGCATTTGACATGACGGTGATCGTTTTGTTAAAAACACCAATTCTGTTGGTCGCATATTTAACTTGAATTTCACTTGTTTCTCCTGGTAAAACTGGGGTTTTAGAATAGGATGGTACGGTACAGCCGCAGGATGTTTTTACCTGGGAAATAACAATAGGAGCAGTCCCGGTATTTTTAAATGTAAACGTGCGGGCACCATCTGCATTTTGTGGGATAATGCCATAGTCTATTTCAACCGTGTCAAATGATAATACGTTTTTTAAGTTAATTCAAAGTTGATTATTTTTTGTGTATTATGAAAGTATTAATGGGTTGAATTGAGTACTAGTACCCAGTTTATCTAACTATTAAATAGTTCTTTAACAGCTTCTCTGGATTGTACATTTAACTTTTTAAAGATATTATTTACATGTGTTTTTACGGTACTTATACTTACAAATAATGCATCGGCAATTTGCTTATTTGTTTTGTTTTCTAAAATTAGATTAAGAATATTTTGTTCTTGATTGGTAAGTTGATCTTTTATTTTTATTGAAGGTTTAGAGCTCACTTTTTTGAAGGGCACCCACAAATAAATATTTACTGTTATAGATATAACCAAAAGAGAGATTAAAATATAAATCCAAGAAACAGGTTCGGTTTCATTGGATTGAGAAAGAATGTATTGGTCTGAACTTAATTCTGTTTTATACTGTTTTGTATAGGATGCATTTGGATACTGTTGAATAAGTCGGATTAGCAAATCATCATAGTACGGATTGATTTTCAAGTCTTCAAGATAGTAGTTATGAAAATCACTTCTACGATCAGATAATAATTCATAAACATATAATTCAGCTAAAGGTTCATGAAGTTGTTGCGCAAATTCCTGTAAAGTTTTAAACCATTTTTTATTTTTGAGTTTTCGGTTGGCGTCGCTTCTAAATTCACTAAAAGCAAATTTCATTTCATCTTTTAAAGAATCTATTTTAATAAAGGCATCTGCCTTAGTGTTTTTAGATTTTACATCACAAAACATTTCTTTTTCAAATGAAAAGGGGAATTCAATGGTGTCTGTATCGTTTGCAATAAACACAAGTTCTTTACTTGCGTTACATTGTCTATTAAAGAGATTGTCGTTTTCCTCGTCAAAACAATTATCCACATGAATTCTATATATTCTATTTTCATTTTCAAGTTCATCCCCAAAAAACATAAAAAAACCAGTACTATCGGTTTTTACACGTGCTATAATTTGTTCAGAATAAACACCTGTAATTTTTCTGTAATCATCTATTAGGGAAAGAGACACATAGTTGTGCCATTTTTTATTATCTATATGTCCAGTAAACTTATACTGAGCGTTTATGGATAACGAACAAAATAGTAAAAAAGGAAAAATACATTTTGACCTCATGTTACGAATCTACTATAATTTATTTAAAAAATGAAGTAACCAATCAGAGTCTTTTTAGGTTTTTAAAGACGGCCTAAATCTTGAGTAAGTCTTAGTTGTTTTTTATGTGTACCCTAATATTTTGAGCAACTTTAATGGCCTTAACAAGTCTATGAATTTATAAAAATTTGTAACAACTCATTTTGAAAGGCGTCATATATTTAATCATCAATTAAAAAATAATCAAAATGAGTTTCTGGAGAGTTCTACTGTCTATTATTTGTCCGCCTTTAGCTGTTATAGATAAAGGTTGCGGTTCTATTTTTATTGTATTTCTATTGTGGCTTTGTGGCTGGGTTCCTGGCGTTATTGCAGCCTTAATTATATTAAATAATCCTAAAAGATAAAACTTAAAAAATATTGTAATTTTGCACTCTATGAATAAGTATGTTGAACGTCGAGATTTAGGATACAAAGACTATAAACAAACGTGGGATTACCAAGAGCAGTTGTTTAAAGGCATTGTAGATACTAAGATTAAAAACCGACGAGAAGAATTACAGTTACCGACGAATAATTATTTTCTATTTGTTGAACATCCCCATGTATACACCTTGGGTAAAAGTGGCGACTTATCAAATTTACTTTTAAATGAAAGTCAACTTCAAGAAAACATTCACAAATACCTTAGGTTTTTAGAAGAAATGATTATTCTCACACTTGCAGAATATGGCTTAAAAGCTGAACGCAGTAAAGGAGAAACTGGTGTTTGGTTGGATGTAGGCACACCATTTGCCCGTAAAATATGTGCTATGGGAGTTCGTGCCAGTCGTTGGGTGACCATGCATGGTTTTGCGCTTAACGTAAATGCCAATTTAGGCTATTTTGATAATATAATTCCATGTGGGATTCGCGGTAAAGCCGTGACTTCTCTTAATGTTGAGCTTGGAATTAAAGAGGTTCCTGTTGAAGAAGTAAAAGAAAAATTACTCAAGCATTTTGCAAATCTTTTTGAAGCAAAATTCACGAGTTAACAGGTTTAATATAGTATTTTTTTCTAAGCCAGAAAGCAACCCGTACTAAAAGAATTAAAGCAGGAACTTCAACTAATGGTCCGATAACACCGGCAAAGGCTTGGCCAGAATTTAAACCAAATACTGCGATTGCAACAGCAATAGCCAATTCAAAGTTATTACCTGCGGCCGTGAAGGAAATGGCGGCGTTTTTATCGTAATCTGCCCCCATAGCTTTACTTACAAAAAAGCCAATTACAAACATGATTGCAAAGTAAATAAGCAGAGGAATAGCTATAATTAAAACATCTTTTGGAATTTGAACGATCAATTCTCCTTTAAGTGAGAACATAACGATGATTGTAAATAATAAGGCAATTAAAGTTATAGGAGAAATAGTTGGGATAAACTTTTGGGTGTACCAAGTTTCCCCTTTAAGTTTTACTAAAAACAGCCTACTTAATAGCCCTAAGAGAAATGGGATCCCTAAATAAATGGCAACACTTTCTGCAATAGTTGCTATGGAGATATCGACAATTGCACCTTTAAATCCAAAATAGGGTGGAAGTATGGTAATAAACAACCAGGCATAAAAACTATAGGCAAACACCTGAAAAATGCTATTTAAGGCCACTAAACCCGCTCCATATTCGCTACTGCCTTCAGCCAGATCATTCCAAACCAACACCATGGCAATACATCTAGCTAACCCAATTAAGATTAAACCAACCATATATTCTGGGTAGTCTTGCAAAAATGTAATAGCTAGTATAAACATTAAAACGGGACCGATAATCCAATTTAATACTAAAGAAATTGATAGAATTTTGACATTCTGAAATACTTTTGGCAACAAGGCATAATTCACTTTTGCCAGAGGCGGATACATCATTAAAATAAGACCAATTGCAATAGGGATATTTGTGGTTCCGCTACTATAAGAATCTATCAGTTTGGGGAAGGAAGACATAAAATATCCTAAACCAACACCAATGGCCATGGCAATAAATATCCAAAGTGTTAAATAACTATCCAGGAATCCTAATTTTTTATTGGTAGCCATTACTTTCTATTTAATTTGTGAAAAAACATAACCTAATTCGGTAG
>CAXBHA010000389.1:0-3547 GCA_963974955.1 uncultured Yeosuana sp.
TAAATTAAATAATTATGCCTGGAATATTAGATTTATTAAACAGTGACCTGGGGAAAACAATTATTAGCGGCGTTTCTAGTCAAACCAAACAACCCGTAAATAAAACACAGGATGTTTTAACCATGGCCTTACCTGTTTTAATGACCGCAATGAAACGAAATGCGGCGACACCTCAAGGAGCGGAAGGATTATTAGGAGCCATAGGAAATAACCATTCCGGAAGCATCTTAGATAATCTTGGAGGATTATTTGAAGGCGGTGTGGACTCAAGTGTTTTAGATGACGGTGGAAAAATATTAGGCCATGTTTTAGGTGGGAAACAAAAAAACGTTGAAATGGCATTGAGTCAGAAATCCGGTATTGATGCAGGTTCTGTGGCTCAAATATTAAAAGTTGCTGCGCCCATATTAATGGGAGTTATAGGAAGTCAAGCCAAAAAGCAAAATGTAAATAATGCCAGAGGGCTTGAAGGATTATTAGGTGATTTACTTGGTGGTAATTCTGCTAAAAACGAACAAAGTTTTTTAGAGTCCATGCTTGATGCAGATGGTGATGGCAGCATTATAGATGACGTTGCTGGTATGGTGTTAGGAGGTTCTAAAAAGAAAGGCGGTCTTGGTGGTTTACTAGGTGGTCTTTTTGGAGGAAAATAAAATTATTTCAAATTTATTTTATAACGCCAATTACTTTTGATTGGTGTTTTTTTAAATATTCCAAAAAACAAGGAATTAAATAATGAACCTTGAAATGTTATTCAACGCGCTTTAAGCCATCTAAATCAATTATTTTTATTTGTTTACCGATGGTAGCAATTAAATCTTCTTTTTTAAACTGAGATAATACTCTAATTGTGGACTCGGTGGCTGTGCCAATAATATTTGCAAAATCTTCTCTGGATAATAAAACACTTAAAGTACCATCGGGTTTTGTCCCAAAACTGTCATTTATGTAAATCAACGTTTCTGCTAAACGCTGCCTAACCGATTTTTGAGCCATATTTACAATTATGTCATCTGCTTCTTTTAAATCTATCGCCATTTCCTTCAATAAATCAAACGTAAAATTTGTGTTTTTTAGAAGATCATTCAAAATCTCATTTTTCGGAATAAAACATAATTCCATATCGTTTAAAGCAACAGCGCTAAGATTAACACATTCGTCACTTACCGTAGAGCGTTGCCCGAGCAACTCCCCTTTAACAACTAATTTTATAATTTGGTCCTTACCATTTGAACTCAGCTTGGTAAGCTTACAGATACCCTCCTTAATACAATATATTCCTTTTAGGGTATCTCCTTCCTCAAATATAACTTCACCTTTTTTTACAATTCTTGAAGTTTTACACGCTGAGATCCTTACCAACTCTTCTTGACTCAATGTTTTTAAAGAGTTGAATTGTTTAACAATACATTGTTCGCACTTACTCATGATTATTATTAAAAGAATGGTAAATTTACGTAATAAGAGCCAAATTTCATATTTTATGAACATGACATATATCATATTTCATAAAGTGTGTATTTAAAACCTTTACGGCAGGTATAAAACAGAGCAAATAAATTTATGGAACATCAAACATGTTTCCACTGTGGTTTAGATTCACAAAATTCCAACATTATATTTGATGGAAAACCATTTTGCTGTAACGGTTGTAAAACTGTTTATGAAATTTTTTCTGTAAATGACTTAACCTGCTATTACGATTTACAGCAAGCACCAGGTGCCACACCTAAAGACATTGATGGGAAATACAATTTTTTAGAAAACACAAAAATTATTGAACAACTTTTAGAATTCAATGATGGTAAAACTCAAATTATAACCTTATATATTCCGCATATTCACTGTAGTTCATGTATTTGGATTCTGGAGAACTTAAAAAAAATCCATCCTTCTGTAAACGCCTCGATTGTGAATTTTGGAAAGAAAAATGTAAGAATTACTTTTGATTCGGAATCACTCTCACTTAAAGATTTAGTGATCTTATTAAATAGCATTGGATATGAGCCATTTATTAGTTTGGATGATTTTAGTACAGGCAAAAAACATATTGACCGCTCATTGATCTACAAATTGGGTATTGCTGGTTTTGCTTTTGGAAACGTCATGTTTTTATCATTTCCAGAATATTTCGACCTATTTACAAATACATCTGGAGGGAATGACTTTTGGCTGGAACACTATAAACCATTGTTTAGATGGCTTATGTTTGTATTCTCATTGCCCGTTGTTTTCTATTCAGCTCAAGAATATTTTATATCTGCTTATAAGGGTCTTCGCACTAAGCTTTTAAATATCGATGTTCCCATTGCATTAGGCATTTTGGTGTTATTTTTAAGAAGTACAATTGACATTATTTTTAGCTTTGGCCCAGGTTTTTTTGATAGTCTCACAGGATTGGTATTCTTTTTATTGTTAGGCAAATTTTTTCAACAGAAAACATATTCCTTTCTATCGTTTGAACGCGATTACAAATCATACTTTCCTATTGGTATTACTAAAATTTTAACCGATGGAAAGGAAGAATCCATTCAAGTATATGATATTGAAAAAGGAGATAGATTATTGATTAGAAATGAAGAATTGATTCCGGTTGATTCTATATTAATAAAAGGCAATGCCCGGATAGATTACAGTTTTGTTACTGGAGAATCAAAAGTGGTCGATAAACTATCTGGCGATAAACTATTTGCAGGAGGAAAACAACTTGATGGAAGTATTGAGATCGATGTTTTAAAATCGGTTGAACAGAGCTATTTAACACAACTTTGGAGTAATGATGTATTTAAAACAAACAAGGAACAATCATTTACGTCGATCACTAATAAAATAAGTCAATATTTTACTATTGTGATACTATCTATTGCCATACTCGCAACTAGTTACTGGATATTTATGGACTCCAGCAAAGCCTTAAATGTTTTTACCGCAGTCTTAATTATTGCCTGTCCGTGTGCTTTTGCGCTCTCTGCTCCTTTCACCTTAGGAAATATTTTACGCATTTTAGGTAATAAAAAGTTCTATTTGAAAAATGCCGGCGTTATTGAACAATTAGCTAAAATCAATACCATTATTTTTGACAAAACCGGAACAATCACCGCTAATAAAGATGCTACCATACAGTATGAGGGAACCCAACTTTCAGTCGAAGAAGAATCATTATTAAAAAGTACATTAAGAAGTTCTAATCACCCTCTAAGCAGATCGCTATATAATCTGTTACATGAACATGATATTTTACCATTGGATACCTATCAAGAATATCTAGGTGAAGGCCTTGAAGGCCAATACAAACTAAATCAAATAAAAGTTGGATCTGCTCCTTTTGTTGGATGTGTAAACGATATGGCATCTTTAAATACTGCTGTTCATATAAGCAGTAATAGCGCTTACAAAGGAAAATTCACATTTTATAATGCTTATAGAAAAGGTTTGTCGTCGCTATTTAACATATTAAAAAAACATTATGATTTGGTAATCCTTTCCGGTGATAATGAAGGAGAAAAAGAAAATTTAACTAAATTACTTCCTGCTAAAACCAAATTGT
>CAXBHA010000390.1:0-3543 GCA_963974955.1 uncultured Yeosuana sp.
ATGACAAAATTATTATATTTTCAGACTTATGACAAATTACGGACATTCAATTTAAATATCATCAAAATCAATATCTGTAAAGCTTTCGGTAGATTTAATAGTATCATCTGTTTCTGATGACTCTGTCTCATATTCTTTTTTGAAATCTTTTTGATGACGCTCACTTATTACTTCATCTCCTTTTTCATTTATGATATAATCGGTCATTTCGCTTAAAATATTTTTAAACTCTTCAAAATCTTCTTTGTAAATATATATTTTATGCTTTTTATAGTGAAAAGAACCATCGTCGTTAGTGAATTTTTTACTTTCAGTGATTGTCAGATAGTAATCTTCCGCTTTTGTTGATCTTACGTCAAAGAAGTATGTACGTCTTCCGGCTCTTAATACCTTAGAAAAAATATCCTCTTTCTCCATCATGTCATTTGTATTCATAGTTGTGTTAATATTTAATTAGCATTAATTATGTTCATCAAAAATCTAAAAAAAACAGTTACTAACCAACTAATAATTAATTTTCTTTTATTGTCGATTTATTTTGTTTGGTTTTTAGAAAGAAATCATGAATTTCACGCAATTAGATAATTTCTTTCTTAAGGCTCGATGTTTCACTTAATTGTTTTAAATAGAGATGTTTGTAATAGCCATCTATTTGCAATAGGGTTTCATGCGTTCCTTCTTCAATAATTAATCCATTGTCGAGAACAATAATTTTATCTGCATTTTTAACTGAAGACACTCTATGCCCTACAATGATGGTTGTTTTACCTTTAGAAATGGCATTTAAATTTTTTAATATTTTTTCTTCGGTTTCAGTATCAACTGCAGAAAGGCAATCGTCAAATAATAATATTTTTGGGTCTTTTATAAGTGCTCTTGCAATAGAGATACGCTGTTTTTGCCCACCAGAGAGCGTGATTCCTCGTTCGCCTAAAATGGTATTATAACCCTTATTGAATTTTATAATGTTTTTATGAACTTGAGCATATTTTGCGACTTCAATAATTTCTTCGTCGGTGGCATTTTCTTTTCCAAATTTGATATTGTTTTTTATAGAATCCGAAAACAGAAAAGCATCCTGTGGTACATAACCAATACTATTTCTTAAATCGTTAAGATTGTGTTTGTTAACTTCAATACTATTAATGGTTATTGAACCATTATCTATATCATAAAGCCGTCCTATTAAATCTAATACCGTAGATTTTCCAGAACCTGTCTTGCCCAAAATAGCTAGTGTTTCTCCATCCTTAACAGAAAAACTTATTCCTTTTAAGGCTTCAATATTCGTGTCATCATAAGTAAACGACACGTTATCAAATGTAATATCGCCTGTAATTAGCGTAGGTGCCGCAACGTTATTTTTAATTTCTGGTTCTATTTTCAAAAACTCATTAATTCGTTTTTGAGAAGCTTCAGCCTGTTGTACTATAGATGTAACCCATCCAACGGTTGCTACTGGCCATGTTAGCATGTTAACATAAATAATAAACTCGGCGATGGTCCCTAAACTATCAATTTTTCCAGTTACATATTGCACGCCACCAACATAAATTACCACTAAATTACTTACACCAATAAGTAAAATCATCATTGGGAAAAAAAGTGCTTGCACCTTAACCAGGTCTATTTGTTTTTGTTTACTGGTTTGGGACAATTCGTCAAAGTTCGATGAGGTTTTCGGTTCGATTCCGTAGGCCTTTATAACAGATATACCACTAAAAGACTCTTGTGTAAATGCAGAAAGTGTTGATAAATACTGTTGTACAACCGTACTGCGTTTGTGAATCTCTTTGCTTAATTTATAAATGGCAATCGAGAGTATTGGTAGGGGAATTACTGTATAAAGAGTTAAAGAAGGAGCTTCATTGAACATGTAAATTAAGGCAATTATAAACAGGGTAACTGTGTTAATACTGTACATAATTGCTGGGCCAACATACATACGAACTCGACTAACATCCTCACTTATTCGGTTCATTAAATCACCAGTTCTGTTCTTTTTGTAAAAGTTTAAAGAAAGTTTTTGATAATGCTCATAAACCTCGTTTTTTAAATCAAATTCTATATAACGCGACACGTTGATGATGGTTTGTCTCATTAAAAAAGTAAAAAGACCGGCAATGAGAGCCGCTCCAATAACGTAAAAAATAATTTCGGCAAGTTCTGCTTGAAATGTACTATTGCCCGATCCCAATCCGTTTTTGTAGGTATCTACAACAGTGAATATTTTTTTTACGTATCTAGGCGTAAACAGCAAGAAAATTCTAGCGATAATGGTGATTAAAATACCAATAATTAAGTGCGTTTTATACTTAAAAAAATATTTATTTAAATGTTTTAATTCTTTCATTTAGAAATGAAATTTATTTAATTTTCAGTTAAAGATTAAACATAGGATGCAAAGATACAGTATTAAAACAAAAATCGTATTGAATTAAAAGGGGTGAAGGTTAAAAATTAGCTAAAATATTTTACACATTTAAAATATAAATTAAGAACGCATTCTTTGAAAAAGTATTATTTTTGCGCAGCTATAGAAATATAATCCGAGGCCAATTAATTTAAGTTCTTTGTAAATATGCTAAACAGAAGACATATTCGTGTAAAAGTCATGCAAACAATTTACGCTTTCAAAGGAAGCGAAAGTGATGATTTTAGTAAAAATGAGAAATTTTTATTGTTCAGTATTAGCAATATGTACAGCTTATACCTATTGATGATGTCACTTTTAATCGAAGTTCAAAAGAAGGCAGAAGATTATTTGCAAAAAAAGCAAAAAGCACATTTAGCTACGAAGGATGACAAAGACCCGAACAGAAAGTTTATTAACAATCAGCTTCTTCAAATTCTAAAGGGGGACATTCAATTAAAAAACCAACTGGAAAGCCATAAAATAAATAATTGGGAACTAGATAGTGAGTATGTTGACGTTATTTTTAGGGCTATCATTACAAGTGATCTATATAAGGATTATATGAATACGCGAGTTTCTGATTTTAGGGAGGACAAGGAATTTATTATAGATATATTTAAGGATATTATTGCCCCTAATGACAAGCTTTATGATTATATTGAAGATAAAAATTTAACTTGGTTAGATGATCTTCCTACGGTAAACACGACCATTTTAAAGTTATTGCGAAAATCAAAGGCCAACATGTCAGATAGTCATTTTACACCAAGACTTTATAAGGATCAAGAAGATAAACAATTTGCCATTGATTTATTTAGAAAAACCATTCTCAATCAGTTAGAACTGAATACTGAAATTGAACAAAAAACTCAAAACTGGGATTCGGATAGAATAGCAAATGTTGATTTTGTGCTATTGCAAATGGCTATTTGTGAGTTGCAAAATTTTTCCTCTATTCCTATTAAAGTGACCATGAACGAATATCTAGAAATTGCCAAAGAATATTCCACACCAAAAAGCAGTATATTCATTAACGGAATTTTAGACAAATTGGTGAAAGAATATGAAGAAAGTGGAAAATTAATTAAAGTGGGTAGGGGATTGATGTAATTTTCTGTTAAGAACCC
>CAXBHA010000391.1:0-3543 GCA_963974955.1 uncultured Yeosuana sp.
TATATTTTTCCCAATCGGTTATTGTCCCTTTTGCAACACCACTTTCCATAGCCGCTTTAGCTACCGCAGGAGGCACTTCAGAAATCAAACGAGGGTCAAATGGTTTTGGAATGATATACTCTTTACCAAATGTTAATTTAGTTTCACCATACGCAATGTTCACTTGTTCTGGCACAGACTCCTTAGCTAAATTGGCCAGCGCCTTAACCGCTGCCATTTTCATGGCTTCATTAATTTTTGTTGCTCTTACATCCAACGCGCCTCTGAATATATACGGAAAACCAAGCACATTGTTTACTTGATTAGGATGATCACTTCTGCCTGTTGCCATAATGATATCTTTTCGTGTGGCTATGGCTTTGCTATACGCAATTTCTGGGTCTGGATTTGCCATTGCAAAAACAATAGGGTTTTTTGCCATGGACTTAAGCATTTCCGGATCTACCACGTCCGCTTTCGATAGGCCAATAAACACATCGGCATCTTTCATCGCTTCCACTAAGGTATGTATATTTCTACCTGTTGAGAATTCGGCTTTTTCTGAAGATAGATTTTCACGATCATTTCTTATAACGCCTTTGCTGTCAACCATGACAATATTGTCACGTTTTGCACCAAAGGCTTGATATAATCGTGTACATGATATAGCCGCAGCGCCAGCACCATTAATCACTATTTTTGCTTTTTCAATTTTCTTTTTTGATAATTCTAACGCATTTAACAAAGCCGCCGCCGATATAATGGCCGTTCCATGCTGGTCATCGTGCATTAAAGGAATATCCAGTTCTTCTTTTAAACGTCTTTCTATTTCAAATGCTTCCGGGGCCTTGATATCTTCTAGGTTAATCCCTCCAAAAGTTGGGGCAATCATTTTTACAGTTTGAATGAATTCTTCAACATTTTCGGTGCCTACTTCAATATCAAACACATCAATATCTGCGAAAATCTTAAACAACAATCCTTTTCCTTCCATCACTGGTTTTGAAGCTTCAGGACCAATATTTCCCAATCCTAAAACAGCTGTTCCATTTGAAATAACGGCAACTAAATTTCCTTTGGCAGTATATTTATAAACATTGTTAACGTCTTTTTCAATTTCTAAGCAAGGTTCGGCGACGCCTGGGGAATAGGCTAATGATAAATCTCTTTGTGTTGCATATTTTTTTGTAGGGACAACTTGAATCTTACCTGGAGTTGGCTTTGCATGATATATCAGCGCTTCTCTCCTTTTACTTTGCTTACTCATTTTATTTTATTTAAAAATAGGATTAACAAAGATAAGAATCTCACTATGTAAATTACTATGCTTTCGGGAAATTGATGTTTCTTTTTAGACCCGAAAATTTGGTTCTTTTTACGGCAGAATGTTTAAATATTTTATTTAAAAAGCGAATCTGGATTTTCTAACATATTTAGTTTTTCTATATATGTTTTTTTTAATAATTCCATTCCTAATTTAAATGAAGCGTTTGTCCAACCAAAACCTCCATTGGGGATATACTCAAATTTTGTTCCTACATTTCCGTATTCTGCAAAAACTTTATGTGTAGCGTTTACCACATCATATTTTTCCGAAATCACACCATTATAGTCCACGGCATTTTTAACAATCATAAATAGCCACCTGTAAATAAGTTCTTGAGCCTCCTCATCATAGCCATAATTGAGCAACCCTTTCCAAATAAGCATTTGGTGGGGTGCCCAACCAAAAGGATAATCCCATTGGCGTTGTGGCCTGTCTTCAGACATCTTACCCCTGCTTTCTTTTGTACATCCTGCAATTCCTCCTTTTTCTTTTAATAAAGGAATGGCCTTTTTAACTAATTTTTTGGCCTGTTCTTTACTGCACATCTTAGCCCATAATGGCGTTAAAGTTGTTGCTGCAATAAAACTGGATTGTCTTTCTGTTTCCAAATCATAATCAAAATACAGTTCTTGGTCTTCATTCCATAAATAGGCATTGACAGCTTGCTTTCTTTCTTCTGCTTTTCTCTTCCAATATGAGGAATTATATGTTACGCCATGGTATTCAAAATTATCATTGAAGTTACTATTGATTATTTCTGAAAAATCTGTTTCATATTTATACAACATCGCATTGAGTTCAACAAGATTTAAATTTGCGCAATTTCCTTCAATTCTATAAGATGTGTCATGGCCAGACTCTCGAACAGTTCTATCATGAACAAAATAATTGTCCAATTCTTTGTTAATTATGAACCCTTCAGAATATCTTTTTTCATATTCACGAATTGTAAGGTTCTCATTTTTGGCAAAGGGCTTGATTATAGAATCAAAATGACCAACTTCACATTCAGGCAAAAAACCGATGCCTTCTGCAAAATATCTGTTAAGCCCATTGTCTGTAAGATGCTTGCCTTTCACCATCCAAACTGTTTCATACTCTTTTATCGCCGTTTGTAAATGCGATTTTAGCCAGTCTTTATCTTTTGTGATTGCAAATACGTCTTTAATCAGGCTTGTGTAAAAAGGTGGTTGTGTTCTTGTTAAATAATAAGACCTATTGGCATTGAGTATCTTGCCATAATGTTCTATTTCATATTGAAAATTATCAGCCATGCCTTTTGCCAAATCTACTTTCCCATCTAACAATAATCCCACAGATTCAAAGTAACTATCCCAACCGTACATTTCATTAAACCGTCCTCCTGGAACCACAAACGGAACACCGCTTATTTTACCATCATTGGTTTCCAGTTTTAAAGATAATATGCCTGGTTTGTTATTAATAGACCTCACATACTGTGGAGATATTAACTTTGGAAGTTTAATGGTTGTTATGGGCAATTTTTCCTCTAAAGATTTATAGTAATGTAATGCAACCGAATCATTAAAGGGAACATAAACACGAAGCTTTTCTGAAGTTAACGATTCATTTTTTGTGTCATGGATTAGTTTTTCAATACCTTGTTCATCCATGGTTCTAATTAATCGATCCCAATGATGGTTTTTTATCATATTGGAAATTTTATGCCCCGGTTTTTCTTCAATTATATCGGTATTTATTGGATCAATTTTAAAGGCTTTGGGACCCTGGTCATCAACGGTGATTTTTTTATCACCATCGGTATCTTCTTGAGAAAGAAGTTGGTTTAAGCAGGTTTCTATATCAATAAACAAAATCATGATTCTTGCAGTATTTTTTTCTTTGTCATTCTATCTATCAGCAACACAAAGACAATTAATAAAACCATTGGAATCAACAAAAAATAAAAGGCTTTGGCACCTCCTATGCTTTCAAATAATTCGCCTACAATCCGTGAACCCAAAGTACCGCCCAATGCTGAAAATATAATGATTAAACCAGACATTGGTGAATGCAGACTTTTAGGAAGTGAGCTGAGTACCGTGGAATTTAACAACGGATAAATTGGTGCAATAAACAAGCCTATTAATGGTAAAATAAATCCTAACATGGGTACGTCTGTTAAGCTTTTTATTTCATTCAACGACTCAATATCAACTTTTAGTTGTGGCAATACACTTAACAATATACTGCCCGAAATAATGATGCAGATTATA
>CAXBHA010000392.1:0-3535 GCA_963974955.1 uncultured Yeosuana sp.
GAAAATATAATGATTCTGTCATTCCGACAAAGGAGGAACCGCATTGGTTTTCAATAGATCCTTCATTTCGTTTCACTCCATTCTGAACGGCAAAAATGGTATTATGAATGAATACGGACATTCAATAATCATTTTACAACTTCTAAAATTTCAACTTCAAATATTAAATCAGATTTTGGAGGAATGGCATTGTTTCCAGAGGAACCATATGCCAAATGGTATGGAATAAAAAGTGTGGCTTTATCGCCTACATTTAATTGCTGTAAGCCTTCTTTAAATCCTGCAATCATTCTTGCGTCTGGACTCAAATCGGCCACTATTGGTTTGTATTTATTTGTGGCTTTACGTTTCTCATTAACAGCATTTTGAGCTTCAGCAATTTCTAGCTTACTGGTTTCAATTAATTTGCCATTATCAAAATATACGGCATAATCCACTCGTGCTTTTGAAGTTTCAGTTAGTTTTTTACCAGTTCCTTTTTTAGTAACAACATATTGTAAACCTGATGGCAATAATACGGATTTATCATTTTGAGCATTAAACTTTTCTCTTGCTTTTTTTAACAAGGCCTGTTCTTTAGCTTCTTTTATTTTTTTGAGACGCTCAAGTTTTGCAAAATGGTCAATAAAGACCTTTGGAGCATTAAATGTCTTGGCATGAATACCTTTTCTTATAATGTTTAATTCTTTTAAAACAATATCTTTAATTGGCTTGCCTTCTATTGTGGTTTTTATATTTGTAATGGAGTCCAGAACATCTAACCCTAAAACTATCTGACCAAAAACACTATGCGTATTATCTAAATTGGGTTTTGGTATTTCAGTTATATAAAATTGACTGCCATTCGTGTTGGGGCCATCATTTGCCATTCCTAAAACACCTGGTCTATTATGTTTCAAATTTGGGTTAAACTCATCATCAAAGCGATATCCTGGATTTCCAAAACCAGTTCCTGTTGGGTCGCCACCTTGTATCATAAAGCTGTCAATTACACGATAAAAAATAGTGTTATTATAGAATTTTTGGTCTTTATAGACACTATCAACAAGTGTATTGGTTCCTTCGGCTAAGGAGACAAAATTGGCAACGGTGTGTGGTGCTGTTTTATAAAATAATTTAGCCACCATGGTTCCTTTTGTCGTCACAAATTCTGCATAAATACCATCTTTAAGATTTGGGTATTTTTCTTTGCAGGATATAAAAATAAACAATATTCCAAGAAATAAAATCTTTATACTGTGTTTAAAGAAACGCATACGCTACTTGAACTATTTATCGGTTATGGAATGTACTGTTACTTCACAGATTAATGGGATGTTTGTGCCAATCCTGTGTTGATCGCCATAGTAGCCATATGCTTTCTGTGATGGAAAAAGGAATGTAACAGTCTCTCCGGTTTTCATAAGCTTTAAACCTTCACGTAACCCTGTAAACAGTTCTTCTTTGTCCATATAATAAGTTTGTGTTTTAATATCTTCGTTGGAATATATTAAGTTACCATCTAATGCTTTAACATTGTAATTAAACTGTACAAGGTCACCAAAAGTTGGGGTTTTTAAGGAATCAAGGTCAACTCTGTTATTATAATAATACCAAAAACCACTTTGAGATGCGATATAATCCCGTTTCTCATCGGTAAGAAGTTTTTCAATTTTTGCTTGCTCTTTGGCGTTTAATTTTTTGTTTCGTTCTACTGATGCATCTATGAAAGAGCCTGTTTTCACAGATACTGGTTTACGTGCTTCGGGCGATTTACAACTGGCTAGAGCTAGAATTATAACTATAATAGGCAGGATCTTATTCATCATTTAGGGCTTTTGAATAGCTTGGTAATATACTAATAAATTTTTTTATTGTGTCATTTAATGATAAATCACTCCTGCCGCCGGCAGCATTTATATGTCCACCACCGTTGAAATGCGCTCTAGCAAAATCGTTTACCGAAAAATTTCCTTTTGATCGTAAAGAGATTTTAATAATGCCTTCTTGTTTATCTTCTATAAAAATAGCTGCCAATACAATATTGTCTAATGAAAGACCATAATTAACGACGCCTTCGGTATCTCCTTTCCTAAAATTATATTTATTGAGTTCGTCTTGTGTTAAATAAATGTAAGCCGTTCTTAATTCAGGAATCACCTTTAAATTGTTCAACGCACAACCAAGAAGCTGCAATCTCTCATAACTATTGGTGTCGTACACACTATTATGGATATTGGTATGGTTTGCACCTTTTTCTATAAGATCAGCAATAATTCTATGCGTTGTGCTGGAAGTTGATGAAAACCTAAACGAACCCGTATCAGTCATGATTCCAACATACAAACAGGTTGCAATATTTGCATCTATCTTGTCCAGATCTCCTAGCATTTCAATAAAATGATACACCATTTGGCATGTTGAACTCATGCTAACATCGGAAAACACATACTTAGCGTAACTATCTGGTTCTTGATGGTGGTCAATTAAAATTTTAATGGCTTCACTTTGTTCTAAAACTGCTTCCATATTCCCTGTTCTATGCAATGCGTTAAAATCGAGCGTGAAAATTATATCTGCTTTTTCAATTAAATCATTACAATCATTTGTTTGAGAATCATATTTTAAAATCGTGTTTTCACCTGGAATCCATTTTAAAAAACTTGGATAATCATTTGGAGCAATAACCGTCACATTATGGTTATGTTTCAGTAAATAATGGTATAATCCTAAGGTTGAACCGATAGCGTCTCCATCTGGGTTTTTATGTGGAACAATTACAATGTGCTTTGGAGTGGCCAATAATTGTTTTATTTTTTTAATATCCTGTAGTGTCATAGAAAGCGAATATACAATTTTTTTAAAAGTGGATTGACTTGTTTTTAATAAGAAATACGTTACTTTTGCACGAAAATCACAAGATAGTTTTCTAATATATTTTCTGAAAGTTTGATTTGCACTTTTATGAATACATATTTATCAAATAGTTAAGAACTGAACAAATAAGAACTGAATAAATTTATAATTAACAAATGGCAACAAATAGAACATTTACAATGTTGAAGCCAGATGCTGTTGAGAAAGGGCACATTGGCGCAATATTAGATAAGATTGCAGCTTCAGGATTTAGAATTGTAGCAATGAAGTTAACTCAAATGACAAAGCATGATGCGGAAACATTTTATGCGATACATAAGGCACGTCCGTTTTTTGGGGAATTAGTTGAATATATGACACGCGGACCAATTGTAGCCGCTATTTTAGAAAAGGATAACGCAGTTGATGATTTTAGAACCTTAATTGGTGCTACAAATCCTGCCGATGCAGTCGAAGGAACGATTCGTAAATTATTTGCAATTTCAATAAGTGAAAATGCGGTGCATGGTAGTGATAGCGATGATAATGCAGCTATTGAAGGGGCCTTTCATTTCTCAGGAAGAGACATGTTTTAAAATTTATTGACAAAAACTTCCAATCAACAAAAAAGCCTATCAACATGTTGATAGGCTCTAACTTGTAAATTGTTAAAGTATATACTTAGATTACTTTTACGTTT
>CAXBHA010000393.1:0-3523 GCA_963974955.1 uncultured Yeosuana sp.
GATCAAGATATGTTATGGGAGGCGTTACTTGATGGAAGAATAGATGTTATAGCTACCGATCATGCACCTCATACACTGGAAGAAAAGAAAAAGGTTTACACCAAAGCACCTTCTGGTGGACCAATGGTGCAACATGCCTTACCGGCAATGTTAGAGATGTATCATAGAGAAAAAATATCTATTGAGAAGGTGGTTGAAAAAATGTGCCATAATCCTGCAATTTTATTTCAAGTTGAAAAAAGAGGATTTATTAGAGAAGGCTATTTTGTAGATTTAAATAATCCTTGGACGGTAAATAAGGAGAATATTTTATATAAATGTGGCTGGTCACCATTTGAGGGTACATCCTTTAAATCCAGAATTACACATACCTTTGTTAATGGGAATTTGGCTTTTGAGAATTTTAAATTCCATAATTTCAAATCTGCAAAACGATTAACTTTTAATAGATAATGCTAAAACGTCTTTTCATATATTTATTTTCAGGACTCTTAATGGTATCTTGTTATACCTTTAAAAAGCCTGAAAAACCGAAAAACTTAATTTCGAAAAAGAAGATGGTTAATATTATCATAGACTTGAAATTGTTATCTTCTTCCAACGGGTCCAATAAACAGATATTAGATAAATTGGGAATTTATTCAGAGGATTATGTTTTTAAAAAATATAATATCGACAGTGTTACATTTGCCTCGAGTAACAATTATTACGCCTTTTATTTAGAGGAGTATGATGAGATTTATGAAAAGGTTCAGGATAGTTTGGAAGGTTTAAGTGGGTATTATAGACAGTTGGAAACACAAGAACGCGAAGAAAAAAGAAAGCAAGACTCTATAAATACGTTAAGAAAAAAAGACTCTTTAAATATGTTAAAGTTAAAAGACACCATTAAGATAAAGGCTCTTAAAGATTCCATAAGTAAACTTAAAATAAAAAATAAACCTAAGCCAAAACTTATTGAACCTGTTTCAGATAAAGTTGTCCAATCTCAATAATACTTTTGCTTATGGGTTTAAATTCAAAACTTAAATGAGATTTTATTTTGTTATTGTTATTCGTATTTTTAGTTGATAATTCTTTTACTAAATGCCTGGTTAGTTGTCTGCGTTTTCCAGTAAGTTTAAAAGTTAACCAATCTAACCTCCAAGTTATCTGCAATAACCATTTAGGAGCTAGTTTTTTTGGAGGAGAAACATTTACAGATGTTGCCATGGCTTGTAAAAAATCTTTGTAAGTCCAATTTTCAGCAACCAAAATAAAGCGCTCATTTGAGATTTGACTTTTTGTTAGGTTAATCATAATAGCAACCACGTCTTCAACATCAACAAGCCCAACAGAACCAGATGTGTAATATTTAAGACCGCCATGAGCTTTTTTAAATAAGCTTCCACTTCCGTAACGCCAAATACCAGCACCCAATATAACTCCAGGATTCACAATAACGGCATTTAAGCCTTCTTGCGTACCTCGCCAAACTTCCATTTCTGCACCATATTTTGTAATGGCATACACGTTGTTTTCTGCTTCAGGATTCCATTCGGTTTCTTCATGTATTGGAAGCGAATTATTAGGGTTTCCTATAGCCGCAATAGAGCTTACGTAACATAATTTTGTAATGGAATTTGAAATACATAAATTAACAATGTTGGCAGTGCCTTCAATATTTGTTTTTCTTAAAAGGCGGTATTTATCGGGTTCAAAAGAAACAAAAGCAGCACAATGATAGACATAAGAAACACCTTCAAATGCTTCAGTTAGTGAGGGAATATCTAAGATATCGGCTTGAACCCATTCTATGGATTCAAAAAGTGTCTTGTAATTATCGCTGTAACCAGAAAACACGTTTTTTACATTGTCAAGTTTGCGTTCACTTCTATAAATAGCCCTAACTTTCTCGCCATTGCTACTAAGCTTATATAGTAGATGCGAACCAACCAAACCCGTACTTCCTGTAACTAAAATCATTCGACTAATGTAAAGAATTATTTAGAATACATCAGTAATTATACATTGATTTTTATCTTTGCCTTAGATTACCAAAAACATTTAATAATGATGAAGAATTTTGTTGAAGAATTAACTTGGAGAGGCATGATACATTCGGTTATGCCTGGTGCTGAAGAACATTTAATGGAAGGCATGCGCCGTGCTTATATAGGTTTTGATCCGACAGCCGATTCTTTGCATATTGGAAACTTAGTACCAATTATGTTGTTGGCCCATTACCAACGTTGTGGGCATCGCCCTGTGGCATTAGTTGGTGGGGCAACCGGAATGATTGGTGACCCTTCTGGAAAATCAAATGAACGGAATTTATTGGATGAAACCACATTGCGACACAATCAAGAGGCCATAAAAAAGCAGTTGGCTCACTTTTTGGATTTTGAAAGTAACGTGGACAATGCGGCTGTTTTGGTTAATAATTACGATTGGATGAAAGACATTTCGTTTCTTGGGTTTATTCGTGATGTTGGTAAACATATTACCGTAAATTATATGATGGCCAAAGACTCGGTAAAAAACAGAATTTCATCCGATTCTTCCGAAGGAATGAGTTTTACTGAGTTTACGTATCAGCTGGTTCAGGGTTACGACTTTTTGCATTTATATAGAGAGAAAAATTGCAGCATACAAATGGGGGGTAGTGACCAATGGGGGAATATCACAACAGGTACCGAATTAATTAGAAGAATAGGAAATGGTAAAGGATTTGCCATTACCTGTCCCCTAATCACAAAGTCCGATGGGTCTAAATTTGGAAAATCTGAAGGCGGTAATGTGTGGTTGGATGTGAACAGGACGTCGCCTTATAAATTCTATCAATATTGGTTAAATTCAAGTGATGAAGATGCCGAAAAGTATATTAAAATATTTACGTTTTTAAATGAACCGGAAATTAATGGGTTAGTAATCGAGCATCAAGAAGCACCTCATTTGCGTGTTTTACAGAAGCGTTTAGCAAAAGAAATCACCATCATGGTACACTCAAAAGACGATTTAGAAAACGCTATTAAAGCGAGTCATATTTTGTTTGGAAATTCAACCGGTGACGATTTAAAAAAACTTAATGAACAAACATTTTTAGATGTGTTTGATGGCGTTCCACAAGCGGGAATTAAAAGGTCTGATATTGAAAATGGCCTTGATATTATTGGTGCTTTAGCCGAGAAAACAGGATTTTTAAAATCAAACGGTGAAGCTAGAAGAGCGCTTAAAGAAAACTCAATTTCGGTGAACAAAGAAAAGGTTGAAGAGGGTTACAAAATCACCACATCCGATATAATTAATAATAAGTTCGTTCTAATTCAGAGAGGAAAGAAAAATTATTTTCTATTACATATCTCATAAAAAAGCCTGATAGGGATATCAGGCTTTTAAAACTAACCAACCAGCTAGAAAAAAATTTTCTTTTTCATAGCTGCTTATAGGTCGTAAAGTTTTAAAAAACCTTACAATAAATTTCATTTATTTTTTTTTGAATGTCCGTATTCATTCATAATACCATTTTTGTCATTCAGAATGG
>CAXBHA010000394.1:0-3503 GCA_963974955.1 uncultured Yeosuana sp.
TGTTTGATTACATTACAGAATGAGATAGTATTGGTTGATGGAATGTCTTCATGGTGGGCGGTAATCCATGGATATAATCATCCTAAGCTTAACTCGGCAATTTCTGAACAGTTAAAAAAAATAGCTCATGTAATGTTTGGTGGTTTTACACATGAACCTGCTGTATCATTGACAAGGAAACTGGTTGATCTAACTCCAAAAGAGCTGGAAAAAGTATTCTTTTGTGATTCAGGGTCGGTATCCGTTGAAGTTGCGCTAAAAATGGCATTACAATATTGGCATGCCCTGAAGCATCCGAACAAAAACCAATTTGCTTCAATAAAGTCAGGGTATCATGGGGACACTTGGAACGCAATGTCCGTATCAGATCCCGTAACAGGTATGCATCGAATGTTCCATGGTAATCTGCCCATACACTACTTTGCCGATCAGCCTAAAATTAGGTTCGGGGAAAAGTGGGATGAAAAGGATGCCGTTTCACTTATCGATATTCTTGAAAAAAACCATGAGACATTGGCGGCCGTTATTTTAGAACCTATAGTACAAGGAGCCGGAGGAATGTGGTTTTATTCACCCAATTACTTAAAAGCTATAAGAAAGGCTTGTACAAAATATGATGTCCTATTGATTTGTGATGAAATTGCCACTGGCTTTGGAAGGACGGGCAAACTATTTGCTTGCGAACATGCCAATGTTTCTCCTGACATTTTGTGTTTGGGCAAAGCGATAACCGGTGGCTATATGAGCTTTGCCGCAACGATGACCACCGGAAAAATTTCCAACGTCATCTCTCAGGGCGAACCAGGAGTTTTCATGCATGGTCCAACATTTATGGGAAACCCACTGGCATGTGCGGTGGCGAACGCAAGCATTGACCTACTGATTTCCTCCAATTGGAAAGAGAAAGTTCTTCGAATACAAGAACAGCTAAAGCTACAACTTTCTCCCTGCCAAGAATTGGGGCAAGTAAAAGATATTAGGGTTTTAGGAGCAATTGGGGTGGTTGAACTATATCACCCAGTAGATTTGGCCAGCATTCAAAAACGATTTGTGCAAGAGGGGGTCTGGATTCGACCTTTTGGAAAATTAGTTTATGTCATGCCTCCCTATATTATATCCAGTTCTGAACTTTCTCAGTTAACAACCGCTATTTATGCTGTACTAAAAAACTTGTAAACTAAGAAATACCTTAATGCTGTCTTACAGATAGGGAGTATCGTATTATCCGCTTTGTAAAGATGCGTGGCCGAATCGCTACGAATTCGGGAGTCGAAAAGCAAATTTGCTTATCACCCGTACCAAATCGGATTTGCCTATTTTAAGGTTGAAATCAAGGCGGTTCTGAGACTGACTGCCGTTATTTGTGCCCAAGGTCTGGTATTTATACATATTCACCCTACGATGTAAATGACGTAAGACCAGAAAAGATAACTTTGGGGATTATTGGCCTTTCTGAAAGCGTTGAGAAGGTAACCGAATGGCTTGAAGAATGTTCTAAACACATACCAGGGAAAGTATCTAAAAATCCACACCCTAATTTGTTTATGAACTTTTGTGGATTCAATATTGAAGTTGGATTTAAATCAGAAATAGTTTACGGCGAAGCTTATTGCAGAAAGTTAAACAACTCCGATATTTCGGAATTACTTAAATCAAATCTGAAACAGCATGAACTAATTCCAAAAATAGCTGATCTGTACCTAGATGAAATAAAGTATTTAACTCAGAATAAAAGACCAGATGTTATTATTTGTGCTTTATCTGATGAAATTCTATCATTTGTAAAAGAATCGGATAAAATAGAGGATGATACGGAACGTGGTAAGGATTCTAGTAATATTCGAGCAGCTCAAGAAGTAAATTTTAGGAGATATTTGAAAGCAAGAGCTATGAAATATCATATTCCAATCCAAATCATGCGGGATAAAATAACATCAGCTGGTTCTGGAATGCAAGATCCCGCAACAATTGCATGGAATTTTTTCACCGCACTTTATTATAAAGCATCCGGTACTCCTTGGGCTTTAATAAGAAAAGACTTTGCTCACTCAAGTTGCTATGTTGGAATAAGCTTCTATAAGAGTTTGGATAGAGAAAGTACGCAAACAAGTGTAGCTCAAATTTTTAACGAGTATGGCAAAGGCGTTATTCTTAGAGGGGAGGAACTGGGAATGAAAAAAAATGACCGCATTCCGCACATGTCAGAGGAACAGGCTTATCGCCTGTTAACTAAATCCCTTACAGAGTACTTTACTTCAATCAAAACTTATCCAAAAAGACTTGTAGTTCATAAGACTTCAAATTTCACGCCAGATGAAATATACGGATTGAAGCAGGCTGCAAAGGATAAAAATATTTTTCAGATTGACCTTGTCACAATTCAGGCATCTAAAATCAGACTCTATCGAAATGCGGAATATCCACCCTTAAGGGGTACACAAGTGAATTTAGACAAGAAACGTCATTTACTATATACCAGAGGTTCCGTACCCTATTTTGAAACGTATACTGGAATGTATATCCCAGGTCCGTTGGAGTCTTCGAATCTCATATGTGAGGAGATTTTAGCCCTTACCAAAATGAATTGGAATAATACCCAGTTTGATAGAAAATGGCCAATCACTATTGAATGTGCGAGGAATGTTGGAGAAATATTAAAATATTTGAGGTCAGAGGATGACATGCAACTTAAATTCAGCTTTTATATGTAGAAGATAATGTTTCTATATTAGAAATGAAAAATATAACCATAATGCTACCAACTGAAAATTCTGGAGTTGATAGAAGATTAATACTTGAGGACGATGGATGGAGAAATATTACAAATTAACCTTTGCGGTCGTAACGATAAACAAAAAGGAGGGATATCATCAACTAAAGACCAAATGATCTTATTGCGTGACAATCTAAATACCTTCATAAAGAACAAGCTGATACAATAGAGCGTAAAAATTTATTGATATCAATCAAATTCTCTTGTACAGTACTATACAGCAATACGGATATAAAATGAAGAAAGGTCAAAAGAGCAAAAGAGCCTAATTTTTGCCAACGCTCCGAATGGATTTTCATACCTTTGAAACAATGACAACTATAGAAAAATATATTAAAAAACCTATTTTACCGAGTAAATTCGCTGACTTGGTAGGTCTACAATATACTGCTACGGTTACTAAGGAACACAAAAAAGGGAAAGGTCAATTTTTCACTCCGAGCGAAATTTCCTCATTTATGGGAAATATTGCGTCCAAACCAAAATCAAAAAATATTTCAATTTTAGACCCAGGTTGTGGAACTGCAATTTTAACATGCTCACTAATCGAAAAACTAATTGAATTCGATCTTGAATCAATAGAACTAACGGCATACGAAACTGATTATAAACTTTTTGCCTATACGGAACAATCATTACAAAATTTAAAAATTTGGCTTGCTGAAAAAAGAGTTGAATTCAGATACACTATAATTGCGAATGATTTTATAGAAGATATGGCAATTGCTTT
>CAXBHA010000395.1:0-3444 GCA_963974955.1 uncultured Yeosuana sp.
CAACAGATAAGGCGGTTAACCCAACTAATGTAATGGGTGCCACTAAAAGAATCGCCGAAATGTATATTAGTTGTGCACAACAGTACAATAAGACTAAATTTATTACCACACGATTTGGGAATGTACTAGGTTCCAATGGATCTGTGATTCCACTATTTAAAAAACAAATTGAAAAAGGTGGTCCATTAACCGTTACCCACAAGGAAATTACCCGATTTTTCATGACCATTCCAGAGGCTGCACAATTGGTCTTGGAAGCTGGAGGTATGGGCCAGGGAGGAGAAATATTTATTTTTGATATGGGTGAGTCCGTTAAAATCTTTGATTTGGCAAAGAATATGATTAAGTTATCCGGCTTGCGATACCCAGAAGATATAGATATTAAAATTACTGGACTAAGACCAGGGGAGAAATTATATGAAGAATTATTGGCCAATGGCGAGGACACTATGCCAACTTATCATAAGAAAATTATGATTGGTAAATCCAGGGAATTAGTATATGAGGAGACGAAGTCGAAAATAAATGAATTGTGTGTCTCTAATATGTTTTTTAATGAAAACACAATTAGATTAATGAAGGAAATAGTTCCGGAATATATTTCCAACAATTCAGAATTGTGTAAACTTGATAAAAAGGAGAATATTATTGATAATAAAATAATAAATCCGAAAGTCTTACAATCATAAATTTCATTATTATTGTATATTAAATAAATTTTCATGTTAATGAATGCGAAAAGTCCTATACGCTATGTTATTGTTTTAATCTTTATTATATTTCTGTCATCATGTGCTTCAAGGAAAGATGTGGTCTATTTTCAGGATTCTGGAAATTTTGAGACGTTGGTAAATTCCAATAATTTTGTTTCAAAATTTAAGGTAGATGACCTAGTTTCAATTCACGTATCTTCCCTGAATCCGGAAGCAAGCGCCCCGTTTAATTTATTTAGAGGCGCGGCTGAAGGAGGATTTCGAGCAGAACAAGTGGATTATTTGGTGGATCAATCCGGTGAAATAGATTTCCCTGTAATTGGTAAAATAAAAATTGAAGGCCTCTCACCTGAGGAATTAAGGGTTCTTTTGCGCAACAAACTATCGGAGTTTTTGAAAGATCCAATAATCAACATCCGTTTACGTAATTTTACAGTAACTATTTTAGGGGAGGTAAGGAATCCAGGAACATTTCCTGTTAATGGAGAGCAAATTACGATTTTGGAAGCCTTGGGTTTTGCAGGTGATTTAACAATTAGGGGGGTTCGGGAAAACGTGTTGGTTATCCGGGATTTCAATGGTACCAAGGTGTACAATAGGATTGATCTTACTTCCAAGAGAATGGTTGACTCCCCAGTGTTTTACCTTACTCAAAATGATGTAGTCTATGTTGAGCCCAATAAATCTGGAATTACCGCATCCAGTTTGGATCAAAGGGCGAGTATAGCTATTTCTATCGCTTCAGTTCTCATTACTTCAACAGTCATTTTAATTACTAGGCAATAATAATATTTTTGAGCATTAAGAATGAACAATAGATTGACAGATATTTCACCTAAGAAAATGGATTATAGGGAGGTGCTTAAACCTTATTTAAAAAATTGGAAATGGTTTCTGGTTGCTGCAATAATAGGTGTATGCCTTGGGATTTTGGATATTCGTTATACTGTTCCCCAATATGCTATTCAAGCTAAAATTCAAATTCTAGAGGATCAAAGTTCTACTTCTGAACTTGATGTTTTTCGGGATTTAAATGTTTTTGGAGGAGTCCGTAACAATGTTGATGATGAAATTGAAATATTAAATTCAAGATCTAATCTGATTGAGGTTGTTAAACAGTTAGGTCTAAATAAGAAAATTATTGCATTAGGCAATATTCAAAATTCAGACTTATATCAGGATTCTCCTTTTAATGTGAGTTTTATAGCGCCCGATTCAGTTGTACATCGTTCGAAGGAAGATTTCTTTATTACTTTAAAGTCTGATACTTCTTTTGAATTGGCTAATGATGAAAATGAACCGCCAATAGTACACTTATTTGGAAAAACCATTAATACTCCAGTTGGCGATGTAGTGGTTACTCCAAACGATTTAAATTTGAATAAGTATTCGGGAAGAAGGTACAAAGTTTCTGTTAGTCCGTTAGTTTCAGTGGCTGAGCAATATCAAAAAAAAATTAAGATTTCGATAACTCAAGAACTTTCAAATGTTATTTCCATTTATTTGGAAGATGAAGTAAAAAAACGAGGTCAGGATGTTTTAAATTCATTAATTTATAACTATAATAAGAATGCAATTGACGATAAAAAAGCAATTGCAGATAGAACTTCTAATTTCATTGATGATAGGATAGCTAATATATATGGGGATTTGTCAAGTGTCGACCAAAGTGCTGAGGAGTTTAAGTCAGGAAGGGGGCTGTCTGATATAGCTGCCCAGACTAACATAAATCTAAACATTGGGGCTGCCAATCAGCAAGAATTACAGAATGCATCTGTACAGTTGGATATTGCTTCTTCTATGAAAGAAATTGTAGAAAGTCAAGATGGATACGAATTGTTACCGTCAAATGTTGGTTTGGCAGATGCCTCAATAGCCAGTACTACCGCCCATTACAATAGTTTGGCGTTGGAAAGAAAAAGACTGTTGGAAAGTTCCAATGAAAAGAATCCCATTATTGTTAATTTGGACCAACAATTGGAAGGTCTTAAACGCAGTATGCAATCCAGTTTAAATAGTGTTACCAATAATTTGACATTACAGGTTAACAGTCTCAGTAGTCAGATGTCCAAGATTAATTCTAGGATTTACTCATCACCTAAAAATGAAAGGGCATTACGTGATATAACTAGGCAACAACAAACAACTGAATCCTTGTATTTGTATTTGTTGCAAAAAAGGGAGGAGTCCCAAATAACCTTTGCATCAGCTTCTCCGAAATCTAAGATTATAGATGATGCTTATTTGGCCAGTTTAGAACCAGTTTCTCCAAAAAAGAAAATTATCTTAATGGCATATTTGATATTTGGTTTAATGGTTCCATTTTCTATTATTTATGGAAGAGACCTTTTAGACAATAAGATTCACAATAAAATTGGTTTGGAGAAATTGGTAAACGATGTGCCAGTATTGGCAGAATTGCCAAAACTTTCTAAAAAGGATAATAAGTTGATCTTAAATGATGATCGTTCCGTAATGGCCGAATCTTTACGCATTTTGCGAACCAATTTGGATTATTTGATCAAAACCAAAACTGGGCAGGGTAAAAAGAATGTTATTTTTATTACTTCCAGTGTATCTGGTGAAGGAAAGACTTTTTTATCGTCTAACTTGGCCATGATATTGGCGAACACCAATAAAAAGGTTCTTTTGGTAGGGGCGGATATTAGAAATCCTAAATTATATAGTTTTTTCAATAATAAGGATGTTGATGAACTTGGTAAGCCAAAGG
>CAXBHA010000396.1:0-3444 GCA_963974955.1 uncultured Yeosuana sp.
AATCGTTTCAAAACCAGATAGTTTTTGAGTTTTATCATCGAGTTCCACTTCCATTTTATAATCGGCTTCCTGTTGGTAATAGGCACTGCCCGGTGCTCCAGATGCTGCTCGATACATATTAGGTGTTGAGAACGCATCATACAATTGCCTGAATTTGTTGGTATTAACATGTCCTGGGGTTTTTTCAGTCGATGTTTGATCCTGAGCTTGAGCGAAAAGACTTCCTGTAATTAAAGTTAAAGAAAGAAAATAATAAAGGCTTTTTTTCATGTAGAACTTTATAGTTAACGTAATTATTTATGCTTTTTACTTGCAATCTTTAATTATTTGATGCAAAAAACGCACAATATTAAGGAATATAATAATTATTAACGTGCTATTTAATTAAAATTTAACACCAATTGATTGTCTTGCACGGTAAGGATGAAACTCTTTTGTTTTGAATTAATATTTGTTTTTATGATATTCTTTTGATCCTCAAAAACATCGAACAAAACTTTATTTGAAACCTCAATAGAAGAAATTTCTTTTACGTTATCAATTTCTAAATAACAACGCATAATATCTAAATCATAATCTTTACCTATAAAAAGCAGATTCGTGTCTTGACCGCTAATTTTTATTCTTAATTTATCCTTTAAATAGCTTTCGATATACTCATTCACATTTTTAGATTCATTTTTTCCAGCGAGGGTTATATTTTTATCATAGCGTTGCCGTAAAAGATTTTCAAAATCATCAATAAAAATCCTAGTTGTAATTTGAACGGTTTGTTTCTCTTTTATATAGTCAATTTGAGTGACGCTTATATAATATTTATGAATGCTTGTAAATGCCATTACCGGCAATACAAAAAACAATAAAAGTATTCTTAAAGATTTCATTTTTGATCTACACCAATGCCATGGCTAAGGTAATTTATTTTAAGTGTCAAAAAGCATCCCAAAGTGAATTACTCTTTATTCGCATTTAGGTTATTTTGATACTGTTTGTATTTCATTCTTAAAAATATCAATATTTTAAAATCGCTTTGGTTTTTACAATACTTTATAAAGTTTTCATCTTCAGCACAGAAATAAAAAAAATCCATGACCAAATCATCTTCCAATGGATTGGACATCAAAAAATCTTTAGACAACCGCGCTTTAACTCCATGAAGAAGCTCGTCATTTTCTTCAAGTGCAATGTGCTGTTTTAACATTTTGGTTCTTCCTGTGATGGCGTTTATTATTGGGTTTAAAGGAATTGCCCCGGTTAAAGGTGAATACCATTTTAATTTTTGCCCATTTGATCCAGTAGTAGCCTCATTTAATCGTCGTTCACTTTGCGTTTTAATTTTTCCTGTATAACCAGGAATACCCACATCGTAAAAATTAATTGGAGGATCGCCTTTAACATTACCTACATCGGACATTAAATCTCCTGTTAAAACTTTACCGACAATAACTTCATCTAGCACATTTACCTGTTCTTCTAAAAAAACCCTTAAGGCTTTAAACACAATCATGTATTTATCTACAATTATTGTTTTTGTTTTATGCTGAATAGAAGAAAATAATATGGTATCATTCAACTTAGCAGAAATTGTAAATTCACCATTAACATCGGATATAGTAAAAACTTGAGCTGTTTTATTAATAATATTTATGTTTTCAACATCCAGTTTACTTTGAATTTTACCAAGTATTTCAATAGATTGTGAGCTTATGGTTTGAAAATTAAAGATAGATGCAAATACGATAACAAATTTAATCTTTGGTATCATTTAATTTTAAAAACAATTTGCGCTGCTCCAACAAATAGTTCATCAGTTTTAATTCGTTTTCAGGCTTACATAACTCGTGATCAATTTCATTTGACTCTAAAAAATCAATAAAGTTATACACTTGTTCTCCTGGAACATTAAACATTTTTTGTATCATAGCAGGAGAATAAACATGTACTAACTCTAATGATTTTTCTTTTTGTTCAATCTCGTCATTAATAGTTGATTTTGTTTTCGATTTAAAAATCGATTTAAAAACCTCGCCAACATTAAGGGCGTTGTACAATTGATATTTGTTTACACTAGCATTTAAATCATTGGAAACCACGGTATTATCCAACGATCTATCAATTTGTTCCAATGCTCCCACACCACCTATATCTATAATAAACCTTGATGGTTTTTTTACGTTCTCTATATCTGAACCTAAATTTCCTGAAAGCCCTATTGATAATAACACAGCATCCAGTTGATTAACCTGCTCGACTAAATAGATTTTTATTGTTTTTGTCTTGATAACTGTTTCATCTACTACTACAATCGTGGGTTTAAATTGTAACGCAGAAACTTCAATGCGGTCATTTACAGTTGCTTTAATAATAAACTCACCGTTATTATTGGTTATGGTTCCTTTATTTGAAGACACATTAAAAACAGAAATACCTTCATTCTCATTATTTTCAGAAAGAATGATCCCGTTTATTTCAATACGCTGATTAGTCTGACTCCAAAGAAAACTCAAAGAAAACCCAAAAACCCAAAAAAGCAATAATTTTTTCATATACTTATACCTATCTTAAAGGTATAAAGAACGTATATCTATTCCTAAATAAAATCAAAAAAGTGTTTAAATTTTTGTTAAAACTTACAATTAACTACTTTTACCTAAAGTAATTTTCAATGAAACATATCATTATCGCAAGTACTTCCACTGTTTACGGAGGTGATTATTTAGCTTATATTTTAGATGATTTAAACACTTTTTTTAATCAAGCTAATGAAATTCTTTTTATTCCATATGCTAGACCTGGTGGCATGTCGCATGATGCCTATACAGAAAAAGCAAGAGTGGCTTTTACTAAAATAAATAAATCGGTTAAAGGCATTCACACCTTCGAAAATCCTACAATAGCTATTAAAAAAGCGCAAGCCATTTTTGTAGGTGGTGGCAATACCTTTGTATTACTTAATCAACTCTGTAAAAATAATTTATTACCCATTTTAAAAGAAGTAGTGACAAAAGGAACGCCATATTTAGGAACTAGTGCGGGAAGCAATATTTGTGGATTAAGCATAAAAACCACTAACGACATGCCCATAATGTATCCTCCAAATTTTAGCGCCTTAGGATTTGTTCCTTTTAATTTAAATCCACATTACATAGATCCTGAACCTAACTCAAAACATATGGGAGAAACGAGAGAAACCCGTATTCAAGAATTCCATGGTTTCAATCCACAACCTGTAATTGGATTGCGAGAAGGAAGCTGGTTGTTCGTTAAAGGATCTTCAATAGTCTTAAAAGGCACGCTTAGTGCTCGGGTTTTTGAACAAAACAAGACCCCTTACGAGGTATATCCTGAAGCTGAACTTAATACTATAAAATAAAACTCTAGACTAAAATATACTGATACAAAGAAAGCCCCATCTTTTTTGATGAAGCTTCTTGAGCGGGAGAC
>CAXBHA010000397.1:0-3431 GCA_963974955.1 uncultured Yeosuana sp.
TCGGAATGACAAAATCATTATATTTTCAGACTTATGACAAATTACGGACATTCAAATAACAAAATTTAATAAAAGGATTTATTTTGACATTTAGATTAAAAAATATAAAAACAGTAAACCTATGAAAATAACCAACAAATTCATTTTTACCATCCTAATATTAGGGGTCTTTCTACTTTTATTAACTGGATGCAAAAACAAGAATGAAACGCCTCCATTTCCGGCTTTAGAGAGTGAAAATGCGCAACCTGAAATAAAGAATCTCACGATCCCACAACCAGACACGCTTAATTGGGTTACGGAAAATCTACCAGGATTAAAATCTTTGCCTACAACTAAATTTGATTGGGACAAACTGCCATCAAAACCATTCGACATTGGTCAGCCATTTCCTATAAGAAAACCAATGACATCAAAACCTTTTGATTGGAATTCGTTACTCCATAGTGCGTTCAGTTTAGATAGTTTACCTCAAAAATCATTAAACGTAAAAGTTTCGGTTTTAGGCAATCCAAAAATTACAAAAGCTGGGAATCTTAACAATGAACCTGGTGCAACAAGGGGCGTGATGACTATTGACGCTGGGTTTGGGCTGCCATCAATGCCATACTCCCAATTGATAGATAGTCATGGCATGATGTGGTTTGGCACTAGCAACGGTGTTGTACGTTATGATTCGGAAAACCTTGAAATATATGGCATAGAACAACATCTTGAAGCCAAATATGTTAATTGGATTTTTGAAGATTCTAAAGGACGAATATGGTTGCTTGGTAACCAAGGCAGTATTTCTGTCATGGATAGAAAAGCAAATCGAGTATATGAAATTACCAATTCATTAAATACGAGTCGCTTTTTTAAAATGATTGAAGATAAAAATGGTCTCTTTTGGCTGGTGGATGACATCAATGGCATTCAAATTATCAATTTTGATGAGAAAATAATGTACCATTTTGATAGTAAAAACGGGCTGTTATCCAACAACGGGTTCGAAATCCATGAAGATCGAGAAGGGTTTCTTTGGATTAGTACCCGTGGTCCTGACGGTGCCATAAATATTATAGACCCTACAAGAACTAAAAATTTTACACTAACCACAGCTCACGGTTTAAATAGAAATTTTACCTCGATGATTATTGAGGACAAGGAAGGCAAAATTTGGTTGCCGAGTTTTGGAGGGATTAATATCCTGAATCCTACAAAAACGGCGCTATCTTTTTTACCCACGGAAAGCTTTGACAGTCCAGAACTTGTAATTAGCAGTATTTTTCAAGATCATTTAGGTAATTATTGGATGGGAACTTTTAATGGATTACTATTTAGATATAACGAAGAAACTGGTGTATTTACCAAGTTCATTGTGCGAGCAACCTCAATAAACAGCCAATGGATATACAATATTTGGGAAAATAGCGATGGCGATATTTGGGCGGTATCGGCTCAAGGCGGCATTTTTAAAATAAATGTCAACGGTGCCAGACCTGGCAATTACCGAACAGAAAGTGGTATTGGCGACAATAATGTTTGGGCTACTCTAGCGGCTAAAGATGGAAAAATATGGATTGGCACTTATAATGGCATTGATGTTTTTGATCCTGTTGAAAAAACGCTCAAGCATTTAGGCACAGAACAAGGTCTGGTAGCTATCAGAAATAGCACTCTCATGGAAGATTCAAAGGGTAATATTTGGGCTAATGGAAGTGCTTTAGGGATAAGTATTATCGATCCAGTAAAACAAACCATTCAAAAATTAAGCTTATATGGGGGCCTAAAAACTGAACAAATTATGTCTATCGAAAACGCATTGGATAACACTATTTGGACGACCAGTTCTACCGGGGAAATAAAGAATTTAAATCTTGAAAATGCAACGGTAAAAAGTTTTGTTGATAAAGATTCTGTAGTAGGCCAATCCAGAAAAGAACGCATTATTCAAACCGATAAAAATACCTTTTGGGTAGCCGATAACGAATATGGTCTTCACAAATTGGATTTGGGCAAGAATTTAAGGTGGCGATTTACCACCGATAACGGACTGATTTCTAATATTCTATATTCTGTTACTAAAGATGCTAAGAACCACATTTGGATTGTTACAGATAGAGGCGTGCAAATGATAGACGAGGCCAATCTAAAAATTACAACATTCACCACCTCTGAAGGATTGGCTGCTAATGATGTTTATGATGTTATTGAAAAAGACGGAAATATCTATTTAGGGACTTCCAAAGGCTTAACCATTTTACAGCCTATAGAAGTTGAAAACCAAACTTTTTGGAAGGTCAAAACCATTGGAAAGTATCAAGGTCTAGATTACGTGGATTTTTCTCAAAACAGTATCTCCTTTGATAAAAATGGCCTTTTATGGGCAGGTGTAGAAGGCCAGATGCTCACGGTTATGGATGTTACGGTTGAAGACACAATCTCGATTCCAGCAAGAATTACTTCCCTAAGTATTTACGATAAACAATTAACCTTTAAAAATAAGGAGCCGTTCCAAGAAAAAAATATTGAAATCGATTCACTTAGTGAACATTCCCAAAATCTTTCAAAAATTGATTCCAGTTATCAAATTAAAAATCATATAAGCTGGGAAAAAGTTGATGGCCCTTATAACTTACCCGTTGGACTTACATTACCTTCAAATCAAAATTATTTGAGTTTTAGTTATAATGGTGGGCAATACGGTAATCCCAATAATGTTGTTTACAGATATATTCTGGGAGGCATTGATAAGAACTGGAGTGCCATAAGCAATAAAACAACCAGCGAAAACTACCGCGATCTACCTCCTGGAGAATACACGTTTAAGGTAGCCTCTAAAGGCTATAATGGCGTTTGGAGCCAACCAGCAGAATTTTCTTTTTCAATCACACCACCATGGTGGCAAACGTGGTATGCGTATTTGGGTTATTTAGTGGTGCTAGGTTTTTTAGGCAAACAAGTTCATAATTATCAAAAAGCCAAAACAGTGCGCAAAGAACGCGAAAAATCGCGCGAAAAAGAACTGGCGCAAGCTAAAGAAATTGAAAAAGCCTATACCGAATTGAAAGCCACTCAGTCGCAATTAATTCAATCGGAAAAAATGGCCAGTTTGGGAGAGCTCACTGCCGGTATTGCCCATGAAATACAGAATCCATTAAACTTTGTCAATAATTTCAGTGAAATAAACACAGAACTTATTGAAGAAATGAAAGAAGAGCTCGATAAAGGAAATTTAGAGGAAGTTCAAAGCCTTGCCAGTCATATTAACGAGAATGAGAAAAAAATAATGTTTCATGGTAAACGCGCTGATTCTATTGTAAAAGGGATGCTACAACATAGCCGAATTAGCAATGGAAAAAAAGAACCTACCAATATCAATGCTTTGGCAGATGAATATTTACGTTTAGCCTATCATGGTTTACGAGCAAAAGACAAATCGTTTAACG
>CAXBHA010000398.1:0-3423 GCA_963974955.1 uncultured Yeosuana sp.
TATTAATGGAAATTATATTCCTAAATCTAACAACAATGACTTTACAAACAAATATGATTATTTTATTTTTGTAAGGATAAAACCCAATACTAACTCATTATTTAAAAATAATTCTGAGAAAGAAATTTTAAGACAAGAAGTTAATTTAAGAAATTGGTATTTTGATATAGCTGGATGTTGTAGTTTGGAAACATTAAAATATGTTATAATGGCTGCACCAGCAATTTTATCTTCGCTTTCAAAAAATAAAGTTGCTATTAAATCAATGACAACACCAGCACATTCACCAATGCCAATTTCTTTTTCATACTTTTCTTCAGATCCCCAATCGATAAAATCCTCTTGAGTTAAATTGGTAACATCTTGAAGATCGTTTAATAAATCATAGTAATAACGTTCTCCAGTTACTTTATAGTACTCTACAAATGATTTTCCCTTTGCGTTTCCTTCAAAATCATTTAAGATTCTGCGCAACGCTTCTGGTCCTCTTTTACTTGGAACTTTTACCACTTTATCGGCGAATTGACCATTGCCATCACCTAAATTTCCACCACCTAATAATACTTGTAAAGCTGGTGCTACCAACTTATCTGGCGTTCGAACAGACATCCCCTGGAAGCCAATATTTGCCATATTATGTTGCCCACAAGCGTTCATACAACCACTTATTTTAATAACTAAATCTGAGCTTTCTAAATACTGTGGATACTCGGTTTTAATAACCCGTTCCAATTCTGCGGCAATTCCTGTGCTGCTTGCAATTCCTAAGTTGCACGTATCTGTTCCTGGACAAGCCGTAATATCCACTGCTTTATTGTATCCTGCTTCGGCAAAACCAAGTTTTTCTAATTCCGTATAAAAAAATGGAACCAAATCTTCCTTAACAAATGGTATCAATATATTTTGACGCAGTGTTAAACGAATCTCGCCTGCTGCATACTTTTCGACTAAATTTGCCAATAATCTTGCTTTATCGGTATAAAAATCTCCTAACAATACTTTTATCCCAATTGCTACAAAACCTTTTTGTTTCTGAGGCACTAAGTTTGTTGATTTCCAAATTTCAAATGCCCTGACATCGATAATTTCAACTTTTGGGACTTCAATGGAAACAGGTTTTGAAAGACGATATGATTGAAAATCAATTGGCACCGACTTAAACTCAATCGCATTTTGTTCGGCTTCAACTAATTCTTTAAAGGCGTCTAAACCTATATCCTTAATTAAGAATTTTATTCTCGCTTTAGCTCTACTTTTACGTTCACCATGACGATCAAAAATTCTCAAGACCCCTTCCATTACTGGAATAATTTTATCTGAAGGTAAAAAATTATATAGTTCGTCGGCATGTCGCGGTTGCGACCCCAAACCACCTCCGAGCATTACTTTAAATCCACGAACACCATTTTCAATTTTAGCAATAAACCCTAAATCATGCATATAGGAAAGCCCTGTATCATCATCTGAAGATGAAAACGACACTTTAAACTTTCTCCCCATTTCTTGACAAATAGGGTTTCTTAAAAAGAATTTGAAAACCGCATCTGCATAAGGTGATACATCGAAGGGCTCATTAACATCAATCCCCGCTGTTTCTGAAGCAGTTACATTTCTAACTGTATTTCCACAAGCTTCCCTAAGCGTGACATCATTCTTTTCTAAATCGGCCCAAAGTTGCGGGGTTCTATTTAAATCCACATGATGGATTTGAATGTCTTGACGCGTTGTAATGTGCAAACGACCCCGAGAATATTCGTCCGATACATCGGCAATTCTTCGTAATTGATGACTTAATACTTTTCCAAAAGGCAATTTGATACGAATCATTTGTACGCCCTCTTGACGCTGACCGTAAACACCTCTTGCTAATCGCAGACTTCTAAATTTTTCTTCGTCTATTTTACCAGTATTGAATAACTCAATTTTTTGGGCTAATTCAATAATATCCTTTTCGACAATAGGATTTTCTATTTCCGTTCTAAAACTTTGCATGACGTACCTGACCTTACTTTATAGCAAGAATTTTTTAATTGGTTTTTATTGAATAAACCCTGCTCCAACAGTGCTATTCGTTTGTGTATCTATTAAAATAAATGAACCGTTTGTTCTATGGTTTTTAAATTGATCATAATAAATAGGCTTGTTTAATTTGAAGGTTACCGATGCAATATCATTCACTGCCAATCCAGTAACATCAGTCTCTACGCCAGAGTAATCTGGATTTATTTTATGATGGATCTTGTCAACTTTAGCCAACACTTTATTAATACCATGTTGCACAACATATTTTGCGCCAGCAGTTAATTGTTCTGAATCCATCCAACAAATATTCGCGGTAAATTGTTTGTCAATAGTAGGCAAATCCCCATCTTTAACAATCATATCACCACGACTTACATTGATATCATCTTCCAGCGTAATCGTTACCGAAGACCTTCTTGAAGCAGTTCGATACGGTTGATTATAAAAAAAGATCTCTTTAATTTTTGATTTTGTTTGCGATGGAAGCACCACAATATCGTCACCAACGCTTAATTCGCCTCCATACACCTTTCCTGCATAGCCTCTAAAATCATGGAACCCTTCTGTTTTAGGACGAATAACGTACTGAACAGGAAATCTTGGTGTTCCTATGTTATAGATGTCTTTTTTGTCTAATACTTCTAAATGCTCCAATAAACTTTGCCCTGTGTACCAAGACATCTTTTTTGACCGGTTAACGACATTGTCCCCTTTTAAAGCACTTACTGGAATAAAGGTTATTTTTTGATCTTGATACTCCCTTTTGCTCATCAATTCAGTAAAGTCTGCTTTTATTTTGTTGTAGATTTCTTCAGAATAATCAACCAAATCCATTTTATTAATGGCAACAACAATATCCTTGATTCTTAATAGATTATTTATGAAAAAATGACGATTTGTTTGCTCTATCACACCTTTTCTAGCATCAATTAAAATGATTGATGCTTGTGAAGTAGAGGCCCCCGTTACCATGTTTCGTGTGTATTCCACATGCCCTGGCGTGTCTGCTATGATATAGCTTTTTTTTGCCGTTGAAAAATAAATATGAGCCACATCAATGGTTATTCCTTGTTCTCTTTCGGCAACTAAACCATCTGTTGCCAATGAAAAATCCAGGTAATCGTATCCTTTTTGTTTACTTGTTTTTTCAATGGCCTCTAACTTATCTGTGGTTAATGATTTTGTATCATAAAGTATCCTTCCTATCAAGGTGCTTTTTCCATCATCTACACTACCTGCCGTTGCAATTTTCAATACTTCCATAAGCCTCTCCCCAACCCTCTCCTTTGGAGAGGGAGTTTGTTCGGGTTATTTTTAAATTTTTGTTTTAATCTTTTATGTTTTTTTAGTTCCGCAAACTTGATAATTCCCCCTTCGGGGGTTAGGGGGCTTTCTAAAAAT
>CAXBHA010000399.1:0-3420 GCA_963974955.1 uncultured Yeosuana sp.
ATTCTTCATTTCGTTTCACTCCATTCTGAATGACAAAAATGGTATTATGAATGAGTACGGACATTCAAACGAATAATTATTAAAGTTATAAATCTATCAAACTGTGTCAGCGTTTAATAATTGGAAACTTATAGTACTTCTTTGCCTAACGCTGGGCTTAGCGCCCTACGTTCCAGAACCTCATGTAATAGGTAAAATACGTTGGGTTTTAGGCGGAGCACATGGCATGCAATTAATGGATTGGTTTGATTTAGTGCTTCATGGGTTTCCATTTATTCTTTTAATTCGAATCCTTTTAATGAAATTTTCAACTAAAAATGCCGCTTAATATAGTTTTAATTGAACCTGAAATACCCAATAATACTGGAAATATTGGAAGGTTAGCACTAGCAACGGGCTCAAAATTACATTTGGTAAAACCTTTCGGTTTTGAAATTGATGATTCGCGATTAAAACGTGCAGGTTTGGATTATTGGCAGCATCTGGACGTTGTTTTTTATGACACTTTGGATGACTTTTTTAATAAAAATAAATTGGTTAACATGGTGTTTTTATCAAGTCATGGTAAAAAATCGCATTGGGTCATTCCTTTTGAAGACAACATGTTTTTAGTGTTTGGTAAAGAATCTGTTGGATTACCCAAATCTATTTTATCTCAATACCCAGAACGATTATACAAAATTGAAATTTATAGTAAACACGTAAGAAGTTTAAATTTAGCAAATGCCGTTGGTATTGTTGTTTATGAAGGCTTAAAGTGTTTACAATAAACTCGTTATACTTTTACATCCGTTCTGGCACATTTATACCTAACAATTTGAACGCATTTTTAATTGTACGTGCCACTGTGTTTGAAAGTTGCACTCTAAATATCTTTTCATTAACGTTGTCGGCTCCTAAAATAGAGACGTTTTGGTAAAACGAATTAAATTCTTTCACCAAATCATAGGTGTAATTGGCTATAATGGCCGGACTATGTGTGTCGGCAGCCATTTGAATAATATCAGGAAATAATTGTAGCTGTTTAATGAGCTCTTTCTCTTTTTCGTGTAAAACATCCAAGACAACCGTTTTAGTACTGATAAAATCGGCTTTTCGAACTATAGATTGTATTCTGGCATAGGTATATTGAATAAAAGGCCCTGTATTTCCTTGAAAATCAATCGATTCCTTTGGATCAAATAAAATACGTTTTTTAGGATCTACTTTTAAAATGAAATATTTTAAAGCACCTAATCCAATTACTGTAAAGAGTTCTTGTTTTTCAAGGTTAGAATAGCCATCGAGTTTACCTAATTCTTCTGAAATTTCTTCTGCTGTAATCGACATTTCATTAATCAAATCATCAGCATCAACAACGGTTCCTTCTCTACTCTTCATTTTTCCTGAAGGCAAATCGACCATTCCATAACTTAAATGATATAGATTTTTAGCCCACTCAAAACCTAATTTTTTTAAGATTAAAAACAAGACTTTAAAATGATAATCTTGTTCATTCCCTACCGTATAGACCATACCTCCAACATCAGGATAATCTTTAATCCGCTGGATAGCAGTTCCTATATCTTGGGTCATATAAACCGCCGTCCCATCGGAGCGTTGTACAATTTTTTTATCTAATCCGTCATCTGTTAAGTCACACCACACCGAACCATCTTCTTCTTTAAAAAAAACACCAGACTTTAATCCTTCGGCTACAAATTCTTTTCCTAACAGATACGTGCTACTTTCATAATATAGTGTATCAAAATCAACACCCAAATTTTTGTAGGTAATATCAAAACCTTTATAAACCCATTGATTCATGGTTTTCCAAAGTTGTACTGTTTCCTCATCGCCAGCTTCCCATTTTAAAAGCATATTTTGAGCTTCCAATAAAATAGGGGCTTGCTTTTTTGCATCGTCTTCTGTAGCTCCTTTACCAACCAAATCTTGAACTTCCTTTTTATATTCTTGGTCGAACTTTACATAATAATTACCAACCAACTTATCTCCTTTTAAACCAGTACTTTCAGGAGTCTCTCCATTACCAAAACGTTTCCAGGCCAACATACTTTTGCAAATATGAATTCCTCGATCATTAATGATTTGGGTTTTATACACTTTTTTGCCAGAGGCCTTCAAGATTTCGGCGACGCTATAACCCAAAAGATTATTTCTAACATGTCCTAAATGCAGCGGTTTATTGGTGTTCGGTGAGGAATATTCTACCATAATTGCTTTTTTACCTTTAGTGGGCGACACAAAACCATAAGTGTCCTTATCTTTTATGCTATTTAAAAAACCAATATAATAGGCATCACTTATTTCAATATTTAAAAATCCTTTAACAACATTAAATGCTTTAACAGCATCAACTTTTTCAACTAAATACGCACCAATGGCAGCTCCAATTTGAACGGGATTCCCTTTGATGAAACGCAACATTGGGAAAATAACAACCGTAATATCTCCTGCAAATTCCTTTCTTGTTGCTTGAAATTCCATAGATTCCAATTCTATCTTAAAGTTGCAAAGATAGAATTTTTATACCAAGTTTAAGATTGATTTTGTGTCTAAATATATATCTTAGTAACTATGAAAAAAAGAGTGGTTTTTATATTATTTTCTATTGTCCTTTTATCTCGCTGCACTTCAAATAAAATAAGCGATTCCAATTTGGAAGAGGTCATTAAACCTGAAACCACATTTTACAAAGGCATGGATTTATCTTTTCAATCTGAATTAGAAACGTATAATATTCAGTATAAAGATTCCAATGGAAACCCAATTGATGTGCTCACTTATGCCGCAAGTAACGGCACAAACTTAATTCGATTAAAGCTTTGGCATACACCACAAGATGGATGGAATAGTTTGGCTGAAGTAAAAGCTTACGCAAAGCGTGTTAAAAACAATAGCGATTATTGGGCAGACCCAGGGAAGCAAACACCTCCAATCGCTTGGCAAAACATGACCAATGAACAAATTCGCATTGCTATCTATAATTATACAAAAGATGTCGTTCAACAATTAAAAGCCCAAAACACACTGCCAAAAATAATTCAAATAGGCAATGAAACCGATAGTGGTTTTTTATGGAACTATGGCAAAGTTTGGAATGGGTTTTCCAACAATTGGGATAATTATGTGGTATTAATAAACGAAGCAGTAAAGGCCATAAGAGAGGTTGATACCAATAACAGTATCAAAATTATGTTGCATCATTCAAGTGTCGAAAAAGCCATATACTTTTTTAACAAATTGAAGCCATATAACATAGATTTTGATATCATTGGATTATCGTACTATCCCCAATTTCAAATTAAGGATTTAAGTTTGGTGAAATCAAAAATCACTGAATTAGCTTTAAATTTTAATAAGGATATCCTTATAGCCGAAGTTGCTTATCCATTTACCCTCGATTGGAATGACAATAGC
>CAXBHA010000400.1:0-3419 GCA_963974955.1 uncultured Yeosuana sp.
ATCACTATTGAAGGTATGCTTGAAGTTTTTCAGAATGCTGAAATATCCAAACACTTCGGGCAGTCCTTGGGTAACGCCACCATTGTCATCAATAATTTCGGCCAAAGAAGCCTGTCCTTTCTCTTCAAGGGTTCGAAGGATATTCGCATTCAAAACCTTTTTACTAATTTTTCGTTTTGCAGCTATTTTCTCAAACTGCGAAGATTGTTCAATGTCTTTCGGGACGACCAGCGGTCGTTGGCTGTATGTTCTATCTTTCTTCTTTTCTAGCGTGAGCTTCTTATCAAAATCCAGATTGATTTCCGGTTCATTTTCTAGTTCTATGGATATATCTGGTGATTTTGAAACCCTACTGGTTTGTATTAACAGGTTCTTTATTTCCGCCAAAAGTCTTTTGAGGCTTTCTCTTTGTAAAGAGTCGCTCTCCCTAATGATTTGACTGATTTTTTCAGCCATTTTATCATTTGCCCTATAGACGTGCTGGCCAGTCTCAAAAAGATTGTTTTTTATACCTATGAGAAAGTCATCATCGACCTCTATTAAACTGTTCCACTCGGTTTTTAGGCCTCTGTCTATGAGGAATTGCCAAAACGCATAGAAACTTTTTCCCTGATGGCTTTTTTTGAGCTTGTCAATGGCATCAAATGTAAATGACAGTACTTCTTTTTTGGACAGGTCTGAATCGGTATGCTTAAGATAAATTTCTTTTGAAATTTCTTTGAAGTTGATTTCAACTTCTTTGAAATCTGAAAGTAATTCTTTTGCAGTATCATTGATATTCTGAAACCTTGGAATAATTTCATATTCCTGATAGGTATCTACCTTACCGCTAATTTTTAACTCGTTGATTTCATTCTCAAGTTCACGCTTTTTCACTTCAAGGATTTCGATACGTTTTTCAACATCGTCATTGGTCCATTCAACAAGTTCTTTGAGCTGATTAAAGACTTCCTTGAATTTTGATTCGGTTCCTACAAACTCTTTTTTCTTAAGACTTTCCAACCAAATAAGGGTTTTAGTGGTGTGATTGGTAAGCTGATAATGCGGTGTGCCACTCTCATTTCTAAAACTGGTCAAGAAACCCAGTTGTGTCCATCGTTTAATGAGTTTTTTGGCTTTTACCTCATACGTATCTGCAAATTGAAGGTCGTTTTCCTCATCTTCTTCCAGTTCAATACTTTCAAGGTGGTCTGCAAGTTTGGTATGAATAAAATCGTAAGAATGGCTTTTGCCGGTATCTGGGAAAGTCGATAGTAGAAACAGCAGTATTAATTCCCGATTTCGGGATTTTAAAATCTTGACACTAGGTGCGTGTTCAAGAATTCTTTTTATTTCTTCTAACTCAAAAGTTCTCAAAATAGGTAAAGCACTTTCAAATTATCCAAAAAATAAAATTAATTGTGCCGAATAATGGTTGTGTTAAAGTTGGTTTAAATATAGCTGAATTTTGTTGAATATTAAAGTTTATAAAAATATAAAATCACAAACTAATAGTTTGTATATTTGAAAAAAAATAAACTACGATAACTTTGTGTGGTTTAAAAAAAGTTAAAAACAGAAACTATTAGTTTGGAAAAAGAACAAAAAATAAACCACCTTCTTAATTTACAGCCTCCGGGAGTTGTCTATTTAAGCTCATGGTTAACGGAAAATGGGTTCTCCACACAATTGCTTAATCGATATAAAAAGAGCAATTGGATATATTCCGTAGGTCCTGGAGCTTGGATGAGAGTGGGTGATATGCCTACTTATCAGGGAGCATTGTTTGCATTGCAAGAACAAGCTGACCTGAATATACATCCAGGAGGTAAAACAGCCTTATCCTTAATAGGAAAGGCCCATTATTTGGAGCTATCCACAAAACAAGTAACGTTATTCGGGGGTAGCGAAGAAAAATTGCCCGCTTGGTTTTCAAAATACGATTGGGAGGTAAAAGTAAATTACTTTAGTTCCTCCTTTCTTCCACCCAATATAGGGATGCAAGCTATAGAACAGGGAGCTTTTAATTTGTTGGTGTCCAACCCGGCGAGGGCTTTGATGGAATGCCTCTACCTAACGCCAAAAAAACAAGAATTGGTCGAGTGTTATGAAATCATGGAGGGGTTAAACAACCTTAGGCCAAACCAGGTACGTGAACTTTTGGAGGCATGCAATTCAATAAAGGTAAAACGATTATTCCTATACATGGCAGAAAAAGCCGGACACGATTGGTTTAAATATATGAGTTTGGAAAATATAGATCTTGGAAAAGGAAAGCGCTCCTTGGTAAAGGATGGTGTTTATATATCCAAATATCAAATTACTGTCCCTAAAGCATTGGAGAATTATGAGTAACTATAAGCAACAGGTTTCCCTATTGTTACAAGTGTTGCCGGAAGTGGCAAAAGAACCAGTTTTCGCATTGCATGGAGGTACGGCCATCAATCTGTTTGTACGGGATATGCCCAGATTATCTGTGGACATCGATTTGACCTACATTCCCATTGAGGACAGAAAGACATCTTTTAAGAACATTATTGAAAGTCTTGGCCAGATAAAAACTAAACTCGAAAAAATTCTGCTGGAAGCTACAATTACCCTTAAAGAGGAAACATTGAAGCTTCAAATCACGACCGTAAACGCACAGATAAAATTGGAAGTGAACCAAATCAACAGAGGAATTATGGATGATACAGTAACGCTACCACTATGCGAAAAGACCCAAGAGGAATTTGATGCTTTTTGTGCCATACCTGTGGTTCCTTTAGGTCAGTTGTATGGTGGAAAAATCTGTGCTGCATTGGACCGTCAGCATCCTAGGGATTTGTTCGATGTAAAATATCTGTTGGAAAATGAAGGATTTACCGAAGAAATCAAAAAAGGTTTCATATTGTTCCTTTTGTGCAGTAATCGCCCCCTTCACGAAATGTTGCATCCCAATTTTATCGACCAAAGAGAAACCTTGGTCAATCAATTTGAAGGTATGAGTGAGGAACCCTTTACCTATGAAGATTTTGAAAAGACCAGAGGGGAATTGATAAAAACAATCCATCAAAATCTAACAGACAAAGACAAGGAGTTCTTATTGAGTTTTGGAGAAGGAACACCCAATTGGGATATTTATGATTTTGAACGGTTTCCTGCCGTCCAATGGAAACTACAGAACCTTACAAAACTAAAAAATGGCAATCCAGAGAAGCATGAAAGTTTTGTTGCTTCACTGAAGAAAGTATTGTATTGATTATAATATATAAAGTACATGGGTTATTATAAAATTTTGTTACTAAATGGGTTGATTTAATATTTAACAAATTTTATATTTGTAGGGTCAGAAAGTAAAGCAATTTACTTTGAGTTCATTTAAGTATCGTCAACAAATCGGATAACAGTTGTCTCTTTAAGACTGTAACTGGTTGATAGATAAATAATGGCGTGGTTGG
>CAXBHA010000401.1:0-3418 GCA_963974955.1 uncultured Yeosuana sp.
GCTAAATTTATTTTACCAACAGTTCCTCTAGCTGTTATAAAAACGGTATCCTTTGGATATAGCTTAGAATTACACTTTGAAAGTCCAAGTTTAGTAACATGTTTTTCAGTACCATTGGTATAAACTCCATTTGATGCATCTTTTGGTGTATAAAATTCTATTATACCATTCCAATATTCGTCATTGTTTGTTTTAGGTGTACCGCCACTCAAAACCTCCATAACATCAAAACATTTCACTCTCTCCCAACCAAAAGGCAAACCACTTTCCTCATCAATCTCCACACTCTCATATCCAGGAAATTTAAAACGTACAAACCACTCTTCATAGGTTTGTTGTGCTTGTTCTTCTAATAATTTGATCCGTTTTAGATTGTTTTCTATTAAGTCATCATACTCAGATAAAATGGATGCTATTTTGCGTTGGGTTTTTAGTGGTGGTAGATTGATTTGAAGGCTTCTTAATGTTTCAAGTCTTATTCCTTTAACAGTAGAACCTGTTCCTAAATTTAACAGGTTATTTCTATTAAAAATAATTAGCCATAATAAGTATTTGTTATTTACTTTATCATTTGGAATTAATGCTTTAAGATCCTGATTAATGACCATATCTTTTCCTGCAATAAACGCTCTTCCTAAGCCCATTCTAGTAGCGGTAATCACAGTTCCTTTTTTAATCAAATTAGCCGAACTATTTTTTAAACCTAATTCTGTAATTCTATCCTCTGTATCATGTAAGGCAAATTTGTCATCCTGCATGTCTTTAACGGAACACCACAAAAGATCACCATTCCAATATTCAGGCTTGCTTTTCGACGGAGTTCCTCCACCAATTATTTTGGTTAATAAATCACCTAATAAAACCTCTTCCCAACCTTCCCTCATAACTTCACCGATTGTATTTGCTCCATTAAACTATTGGCTTCGGTATTTAGTTGTGCTAATTCGGTATGGATTTCTGTCATACGGGTTTTGTAGTCAAAATCCATATCAATATCAATCTTCACACCAACGTAACGTCCTGGTGTTAGGCTGTAATCTTGTTCTGCAATTTCTTCTATACTGGCTATTTTGCATAAGCCTTCTATGTCTTGGTATTTGTTTTCTGGGAAGTGTGTTTTTAGCCATTCGTTGTGAGACCCTTCGACTGCGCTCAGGGTGACATTGTTACTTCTAAACGAATTCATAATAGCAGTTAAACCTTCTAAATGTTCGTCACTAAAATCGTTAATGGTGGTACTTACTTTGTTAAAAGTGTTTCGTGCATCTATCATGAGTACTTTGTCTTTATTGGCTTTGGTTTTTCCTTTATTAAAAAACCAAACATGACATGGTAAACTACGTGTGTAAAAAAAGTTGTTGCTAATGGATACAATACATTCTACATCGCCAGTTTCTATGAGTTTTTGGCGTATTAGCTTTTCGGCATTTCCAGCATCGGTTGCAGAACTTGCCATGACGAATCCTGCGCGTCCTGTTTCATTTAAATAACTATGAAAATACTGCATCCATAAATAGTTACCATTGCTTATGGTTCCTTTTCCTGTTAATGGTGCTCCAAATGGCAAACGATCATCATCTGCTAGAAACTTATTTTTTGCATCAATTTTATCGACATTAAAAGGTGGATTCGCCATTACAAAATCGCACTTTCCTGTTAGGTTATGCGGATTGGTGTAAAAACTATTGGCTTCTATAATTTTACCCTCTATACCATGTATGGCAAGGTTCATTTTTGCCAAGCGTGTGTTGTTGCTTTTTAGCTCTGTACCATAAACGGTTATGGCTTCATTTACATTTTTATGTTCGTGGTCTTCTACAAAATGAGCAGTTTGTACAAACATACCACCAGATCCACAAGCAGGATCGTGCACAATACCATGATTGGGTTGTATAAAGTAAACTATTAGGTTTACTAAAGAGGGTGGTGTAAAAAACTCACCTCCTTCTTGTGCTCCTGCGCCTTGCATAGAGAATTTCATTAAGAAAAACTCATAAATACGACCAAACACATCGCCTTTGGCATTTTTTACGGCGTCTTTATTAAAAACACGTACCAAATCGCGCAATAGTTTATCATCAAACTCTTGGTAGCTTTTTGGTAGAATCCCTTCTAAATCTGGGTATTCCGCTTCAATAAGCTTCATAGCATTATTAATGGCTTCAGCTATGTTTTCGCCTTCAGGCAAATCGGCTAAATAATCATACTTTGCTTTTTCGGCAATAAACATAGCTCCTGCACCTGCATAATCTCCCTTATTAGCTTCACGCTTTTTACCAGTTCTTGGGTTTATTGGTAGTTTTTTGTCTACTTCTATTTTAGCGTCTTCAAAACGGTTTTGAGCAAAACGCAGTAATACTAACCCTAATAATGGGTCTTTGTATTCGCCTGCGGTTAGTTTAGAATTTGCTCTAAGGTCGTCTGCAGCGTCCCAAAGTTCTGTTTCGAGTTGTTTTATATTTTGTTGGTTCATGTAAAATCAAAAATAATTAGCAATTGTTTGTAATAAAGGTAGGTACATAATTAGAAATGTTGATATAAATACCAACAAAAAGGATCATTTATGTTACTCGTACTTTCATAGCTTTTAAGAACCTAAATGTACTACTCTTTTATTTTATAAGGAAATGAAAATGTGATAAATGTGAGGTTGGCTCATCGTCTTTGCGAGGATAACGAAGCAACCTGTTTACTAGTTCCCTTACAATCATGAGAATGTTTGCTATACAATTATGTAATTAATGCAGTCTTACTTCAATAGAAATAAAAATATTGAGAGTGTTTTCTGGATGTTTTTAGTTGATAACTAGGCTGTTTTGTTGATAAATATTTTTTTTTAGAGAAGTAATTACAAGTGTAACGAAGCAATCTGTTTCGGCTTTCTGCTGTTTTTATGGTGAGAGTTGGTTCTAATTATCCACCAAATCACAAGATTGTAGCTACTTAAAAAAGGTGTTTTTTTATCTAAAATAACCATTTTAGAAACTGCTTATAAGCAATTTAAAAAAGCTTACAAGGTTTGATACAAAAGCTTATAAGGTTTTATCTAAGTGCTTATAAGGAATACACCAAAAGCTTATAAGCTTTTACCCACTTTCTTATAAGCAGTTGTTGTTTTTATAGCCACTTTAGGGCAAATAAAAACCCCAATAACACTAGTTATTGAGGTTTATAAAATGATAAAAAAATTAAAATTACATACTTTGAGAAGCCGTAAAATTCATTGTTTTTATATTTAAAGCATTCTTAATTCTCTGATCAGGTCTAAAGCGGATGCGCACATCTTTTATTGAATTTACAGAGACTGCTTCCGGAGAATCACTGGCACTAGAACTTACACTGATATTAAAAGTACCTAACTTATCTAGTTTTACAATTCTACCTTGATTTAACTCATCAACAATATTGTGAATTAAAG
>CAXBHA010000402.1:0-3416 GCA_963974955.1 uncultured Yeosuana sp.
ACACCAACAGGTCTGTCATTTTCATCATCATACTGCACAGAGGCTGAGGTCGCAAAACCTTCATGATTTTGAAGCGCATAAACAATGTCTGTTTCGCAAACCGTTTTTATAAATTTTTGGTATCGATTTGTAATGATATCGGAGCCTTGTTGTTCCATGTTTTGTGTTTGAGGAAAATATATTTATAAGTAATTGTTGAATTGATTGCTAAAGTAATTTTAATAATTTTAAAATATGTTGTGTATTGGAGAACTAAGCTATGCAAGAGGAGTGAGAATAGAATTGTCATTAAATTGATAAAATTACAATCAATTCTAAGTTTGAAATCTATGAAACGATTACGCTCATTTCCACGTCTAGAGGAACTTTGATTGCTTTTCCAAGATTCTTGACTAGCGTATTTGTCATGTAGCGCTGAGAATTCTTGAATTTGGACATCTTGCTCTTTATGGTCTTTCGTGTGCAAATACTTAGATTCTAATAGATTGCCCATTTTAATATTTTCTGTTTTAATGCAGTTGTCAGCTTTGTAGGTGAAATCCGTAACAAGAATAAGTTTTGTGGCGTCATAATCAGGTAAAGGTGTTGAAGGCGTTGTACCTAAACCAAGTTGTTTTACCACTCTCATTGAAGTTGGTGAATACTTTCTAAAAACAGGTTTTGTTGTTGGATCGTCAACAACATTACAGATTATATTATATCTCATATGCTTATAATTTTCTATTTCTGTGGGATAATTATTATTTAGGTATTCAAAGAACTGATATTGCATTTCTCTTTGAATAGCGCCTAAAGCTTGTTGTTTTTGACCTTTATTCAATCGGGTATTTTCACTCTCTGCCCCATTTATGAAATAAGAACATGTTGTGGGTACTGTTGTTGAAAAAATGGTTCTTTTTTCAGCAACACCTCTTGTACCATGTATAAATCTTGTAACGTTAATTTGAAAATTAAATGTATCGCTCTTATCTACCTTTATAAATTCTTGTGAATACATGTTGAATGAAAAGAAAGAGACAATAAAAATAAAAATCAAATTTTTCATAACTAGTTATTTTTTAGGTAATTAAGTAAAGTTATTTTTTTTGATTAAATGAGAAAGTTAAAATTCAATAAATATGATCTGTTTATTTTTAGAAGTTATGAGCCTAGAGTAGTATTGTCTCAGATTAAAGAAGAATTTGTTTGTCTTTTAGCTCAGTTGTTTGTTAACAACTGGCTTTTTATCCGTTAAATAGTTCATTAATTGAAATTGTTCTACCTAACTGTCTAGATAAAGAAGCTGACATTCTTTCCAATACCATATTTTGTAATTCTAAATTTCTTTCAATGGTTTCTTCTGAATTAAATTCAACAAGATTTTCTTTAAATTCATTGGAAGCTTCAGCTTTCTCAGAAAGGTCATTAATTAAGTCCGAAAAATATTCGTCAAGCAAATCTTTTATAGAAAAAATAAAAGCTCTTTTCATAACTAATTTATTCTTTTGTAATTTTAAATCGAATGAATTATTTTTAAACTGTTCAGACATTATTTGAAAACGACTTAATAAATCTAATATTTCGTGCAATTGAATTGTCAATTCAGGGAGTATTTCCGATTCATTATCCACTACAATTTTGAATTTTTCTATTTCGTGTTCAAAGTTGTCAATTTTCTCAATAGTTTGTTCGAGTGCGAAATCAGGAATATTCTCCATTCCGTTTTCGTTAAGCAAATATTTGTGCTTAATGTAAGAATGGAAAACTTTCAGAAAATTACCTAAAACTCGATTATAAGCTCTTGATTTTTCTCGTTCATTTTTGTCAGATTGTAGTTCATAATTCCGATTATTATTTCTTGTCGAAAATATTAAAGTTCCAATTGCTGATATGAATCCTAAACCGCCTATTATTAAGGAGATGATTGCAGTCGTATTGCTTAAAAAAGGTTCTTGTTGTTCTGTCATTTTTTTTTAGCTTGTTGGCAAAGGTTTTATACAAGTTGTTGTAAGGCATTTTTCTTGGTAATTCACGTTGGTTTCGTCAATCTTCCAAAGTTCATAAATGCGATTTATTTCTTCTATAGATATCAAAGTTAGTCCACTTAATTTTTCTGTATTCAGTAGTTTTTTTAAAATTATTTTTCTTCCCTCCAAAGTAATTGGTCCTAATCCTTTAACACCATTTCTTCTGTATGAGCACCTATATTCTATATTGTCCCTAAATTCGGCAATCCAATTTCTGAATGTATATAATTCCTTTAGTTCTGAATATCCATTTTCTATCATATTTCCCATTGACTTGTCTTTTCTAACAACAGTACAAGTCCAACATCCAAATCTTGAATTTCCACATGAAGAACCTTTAGATTCTCTATAGGTTGGACATTCCGATTCAGCATCTTGGTATATAGTTCTAATTTGATTAAAATCAATACTCTTTGGTAATTCGTTGTAACGTAACGTCATCCATACATCTTCTAAATTGTGTTTAATGATTGGGCTAAAAATGATGTTGCTTGATGAACCACTTTGTTTTAGGTAATATTCATTATCGGTTCTATGTTTAGAGATTGTCCTATCTCTTTGCTCACTTTCAGAACTTCTAACCCCAAGCAAAATAACAGCTTTCTCATCTTTATCTATAAACTGTTTAACAGGATTAATTCTTAACTTATCAGTACACCAACGAAAAATATTAGTTGGTGTAGGATAACCTCTTCCAATAACCTTAACAAAGAATCTATCTTCTAATTTAGGTTTAACTATCTTAAAAGCTAGGGGTATATTTAATTCCTCGCATTCTCCTTTTAGTTTATCAAAAGTTTCATATACATAAGTTGTCACAATAGGATTTTCTACACCGGTATCACAATACAATACTGTAACTGGTTTGTGAAAAACATCTATTTGTTTCAAAGCATTAAATACTAACTTTAACATTGAAGAAGAATCCTTTCCGCCACTATAGCCAATATACCATGGAATGTCATTTTTAGTATATTCTCTCTTGATTACTCGAATAGATTGTTGATCAATTTTACTATTCATCAATTTGAGATAATGTTTCAGTTATTTTAGTATTAACCAAATTTATGTGATGAGTTTCTATGAAATCAATTTGTTCATTCGATAATTTAATATGCTTTAGAAATGCTAGAGAATGAAGTCCAAGACTTATTAAACCTATCATTATAGTAGTGAAGCCAAAGATTAGTAAATCATTTTTGATAGTTCCTTCGAAAAATACCATAGAAATAAGGACAAATACAGATATAAATATTGAGATTATAGAAAGGTCAGCAGTTGAAGTCCATATTATTCCATTAAAATAAATGTTTTTACTTTTTTGCTTAAGAGACTCATCATTATCTACGACATGATAAAAAATACTTTTTAATCTGTTTTTGTTAAAAAGAAATTGTCTTTGTATATCTG
>CAXBHA010000403.1:0-3414 GCA_963974955.1 uncultured Yeosuana sp.
AAATTGCTAAAGAAAACAATTTATTAGAAAGCTTTGACAATAAATCAAGAACTACAACTGATTTCAAAATCGATTTATCCGAATTACTTTCTCAAGACAAACAAGAAATGTATAGCATATATTTGGAGTCAAAAGAGATAAGTAGGTCATATGCAATGTAATCCTTTTGAAATAGTATATTTCCCTAATTTTATTTTTAAAAACGGAGCAACTCCAAAACCAAAGTTTTTCATAACTTTAAAAAACCTTGATGGCGAAATTATTGTTGTTAGTTTGCCAACATCTAAAGATTTTGTTCCAGATGATATAAAAGTAGAAGGTTGTATTGAATACCCTGATAAATGTATTAGCTGCTTTTGCTTTTTAAAAAATACGGTAATCTGCGCCGAAACTGGTTTTAAATTTATTGTAGACACTTTTATATATGCAAATTCAGTTGACACTTATAGTTTGGCTAAATTAGCAGAACATTATCCAATTAAAGATATTGACTATTTTATTAAAGGCACTTTATCACACCCTTATAAAGCTAATTTATTTAATTGCTTAAAAAACAGTCACGATTTAAAAAGAAAGATTAAAAAAATTCTTTAAAATAGTTCTTTTGCTTCCGACTGTCAGCAATCTGCCTTCCCTCAAAAAATAAAGTTTTCAGTATGTCAATGAACTTCTGAACTGATAAAAAAATACGTTTGGTAACAACACCTATACTTAATTGCTAGTTCAGTTTCTGTTTACGAAAATCCTCTCGGATTTTCTTGTAAGTGTTTATTTGCTATATTAGTGCTTTAATACACAACTAAGCATAGCCTAAACGATGAAAATCTTTAGTTCTGCTTCGGTGGGACTTTTTTATTTCAAATAAATAAGATGTCATTTAAAAGTGTTTTTAATGATATTCATGATTTCACTTAATTAAATAAGCTAAGACACTAATAATAGCTATTATCAAAGTAACGATGAATACAATAACCGCCCAAATAGGATAAATTTTGGCTTGTTTTATCTTACTATCAAAACGATTCTCAAAACTTTTAAGCGAATTTAAATATAATGTCATTTGTCGTTGATGGGTTTTCAATAATAGATTTATACTTGGTTAAATCCATCTTGATTTTTGTGCCTTTTAATTGGGTATTGATTTTTTCTGGTTTTTCAACACCATTTTTAAAGTCATTGATTTCATTGACCATTAAGGCGGTTAATTCTTCAAGTTTTGTCATGATTGCTGTTTTTTTAATTTAATAGGATATGCCTCTATCGATTGCTTTTTTAAGTATGAACTTGGTTATTTTTAAGGCTAGCTTTGGTGTTAGGTCAACTAGTTTATCAGCTAGTTTGATACTTACATTGTTTTCTTTTAAAATACTTTTGCCTTGAATTCCGGTCATCTGTTTTCCAATATTGCCCAACGACATATTCCGATGGATTTCACTGCCTTTTAGATTATGGTCATCAAGTTCAAACCGAAAGCCCTGTAATTTGTTTTGGTTGTTTATCGTTGGAATATTACCTTCTTTGGGCTGTTTTCCCAAAGGGGAATAAATATTGTAAAATCTGAGGTATTCCTGCTTAAAATTTATATGACTCGGAATACAGGTAAACCCATCGTATTTAGGAATTTTACTTAAATGGTCCTTGCCATGGTCTTGTTTTATTGTTTCCATGTTCCAATGCACCAAGATTTCATTAAAATGTCCTGCAACGGTTGGGGCTTTGACTTCTTTATAATACGACGTGCCCACACGTATATAGGGTATATTTTTATAAGAATTGTTTTAGCTCCTTAATTAAAAGTTAAGGTGTTGTTAGTGAATAGTTGAATGATAGTGCTACCTAGTTAACTTTGTGGTGTATGGTATTATTAGCTAGAGCTTCGTTTTGGAGTTCTTGTTGTGATTGGCACTTATTTTGAAGTAGCCAATCCACAAGCTTCTTTTTGTCAAAAAAGAGCATCTTACCATTGGGTTTGGAGTGTGGAATTTTTCCTGAAGCTGTTAGTTTATAGAGATAGCTTCTTGATATACCTGTATAGTCAGAGGCTTCATCAAATGTCAGAACCTCTTTGTTTCCAATAAGTAGTTTTTCTAAACGATCCAATCGTTCTAGGATTATTAAATTGTCCATTTTTATTGTTTTTAAGTTTATAAAATGAACAAAAGCGCTTTTTTTCCCCTTATGGGATGATGGAAATAAAAGTATAAAATAAGGCTATTGAAAGAAAAAAGAATCTCAATTAGTTATCCACAACTATTTGACAAACAACAAAATAAATTATATAGCAACATATGATACGGATTTTTTAGTTCGTAATTTTTTTTTGATGTTATATGATACCAAATGGCATCGTTCTTAATGTCCAAAAAATGACCGTTTTGGGCATATTTTGAGTTATTAACAATGGAATTAAATAAACTATTCATAATTAAGAAAAAACCTGTTTATTTACTAACCTTAAAATATTACTGTATCCTTTTGTCAACCGTTTTTAGATACTTCATTATTCATGACAGGGTTTTTAAGGCTATTTAGTCAACCCTTACAAATAGCACAACTATTTGTCAATCAATATTTTAGTTGATTTTTTTCATAAAAAAGAGTTGCATAAAAGACAGGTTTTTAATACCTTAACGAATAAAACCTTGTCAAATGCGTGCAAAAAAAGCGTCAAAAAACCAATTACATTTTCTGGCCCCAACACTAAAAGAGCAGCTCAATCCAAAACACGAACTTTATCTATTGTCCCATGAAATAGAATGGAGTTATTTTGAAGATGAGTTTAAAGAACTGTATTCCGACAGGGGCCGTCCCGCCCATAGTATTCGATTAATGACCTCATTGTTGATCCTTAAAGCCCTTTACAATTTATCTGACGAAAAATTGGTCGAGGAACATTGGGAGATGAATGCCTGTTTTCAATATTTTTCAGGAGGTCAGATTCAGCAATGGGGGCAGCCCTGTGCGGCAAGCGATCTGGTCCATTTTCGTCAACGTATCGGTGAGCAGGGCGTGGAAAAAACATTAAAACACTCTATAGACAAACACGGTAAGGATGGGAAAGATGCCCATGTCAGCATTGATAGCACTGCCCAAGAAAAGAACATTACCTATCCCACAGACGCTAAACTGCACAAAAAGATCATTGATAAATGTGCCGAACAAGCTAAAAAATCAGGCATCAAACTGCGCAGGAGCTACAAGCGAACAAGCAAGCAATTGGTCAGGGACACCTATAACGGCAACCACCCACCCAAAGCGCAGAAGGCAAGCAAATGCAGCCAAACGCAAACTCAAAACCATAGCAGGTCGTTTGGTCAGAGAACCGGAGCGAAAATTACCTGAAGGCTTTTACAGCACAGAATTAGAGCTTTATAAAAAAGTACTTGCTCAAGAAAAAAACAGTAAGAACAAAAT
>CAXBHA010000404.1:0-3414 GCA_963974955.1 uncultured Yeosuana sp.
TTCGTTTCACTCCATTCTGAATGACAAAAATGGTATTATGAATGAATACGGACACTCAAATAATTTTAATATTATTATTTTAATTTGGTGCAATTTAACGTATTTATTTGTATTTCATCGAAAAAAATTAATTTTTTTTACATTTCATCGAATTTAATAGCTTTTTATCGATGTAATATCTTTAGATGGAGCAAGTTTTTCTTGTATTAATTTGAAAGGCAATAAAAAAGCCCATTATTTAAATGGGCTTTTTCTAATCTATAAATACAATTTTAGTGCTGTAGTTCTTCTTCGCCATCTTTTAGTGGAACGTTCTGGGGTACAAAATCTTCATCGTGTCCTGGTTTACTATAATCATAAGACCAACGATACACATGCGGAATTTCGCCTTCCCAGTTTCCGTGAATATGTTTAATTGGAGCTGTCCATTCCAAGGTTGTTGAACGCCAAGGATTTTGAACCGTTTTCTTTCCAAAGAACATACTACCAAAGAAATTATATAAGTAAAGGATTTGTACGGCTCCACCAATTAAGGCAAATATGGTAATAATCACATTCACATTTGCCAAATCATCGAATAAAGGAAAGTTTGTATTTGTATAATAACGTCTTGGTAGTCCTGCCATTCCTATAAAATGCATTGGGAAAAATACCCCATAGGCACATATAGCCGTAATCCAAAAATGGATATAGCCCAAATTTTTGTTTAACATTCTTCCAAACATTTTTGGATACCAATGATAAATTCCAGCAAACATTCCGTATAATGCGGATATCCCCATTACTAAGTGAAAGTGTGCCACTACAAAATAGGTGTCATGCACATTGATATCGAGCGCACTGTCGCCAAGAATAAGTCCTGTTAACCCGCCTGTTATAAATGTTGACACAAACCCAATAGCAAATAGCATCGCAGGGTTCATTTGTAAATTCCCCTTCCATAGCGTCGTAATCCAGTTGAATGCTTTTACAGCCGATGGAATTGCTATTAATAAGGTTGTAAATGTAAAGACAGAACCTAAGAATGGATTCATTCCGGAAATAAACATATGATGCCCCCAAACAATAGTCGATAAAAAAGCTATTGCCAAAATGGACGCAATCATCGCGCGGTAACCAAAAATTGGTTTACGTGAGTTTGTTGCCATAATTTCAGACACGAGTCCCATTGCTGGCAATATTACAATATACACTTCTGGATGACCTAAAAACCAGAACAAATGTTCAAATAATACTGGTGATCCCCCTTGATAATGTAATACTTCACCTTGAATAAAAATATCGGATAAGAAGAACGAGGTACCAAAACTTCTATCCATTATTAGTAATAACGCCGCAGACAATAATACTGGGAATGAAACAACTCCAATGACTGCGGTAATAAAAAACGTCCAAATAGTTAGTGGAAGTCGTGTCATGGACATTCCTTTAGTCCTTAAATTTAAAACGGTAACAATGTAGTTAAGCGAACCCATTAAGGATGATGCAATAAAAATTGCCATGGATATTAACCATAAGGTCATCCCCAATCCTGAACCCCCTTGAGCCATTGGCAAGGCGCTTAAGGGCGGGTAAATTGTCCATCCTGCAGCAGCCGGTCCCGCTTCAACAAACAAGGAAATAACCATTACGACGCTCGATACAAAAAACAACCAGTACGAAATCATGTTTAAAAATCCAGATGCCATATCGCGAGCTCCAATTTGTAATGGAATTAATAAGTTGCTAAAGGTTCCACTCAATCCAGCAGTAAGCACAAAGAATACCATAATGGTTCCGTGTATCGTAACTAATGCTAAATAAATATCAGAACTCATTACACCGTCTGGTGCCCATTTTCCTAATAAGGCTTCAAACAAAACATTAGGTTCTTCTGGCCATGCTAATTGCATACGGAACATCATAGACATTATTACACCAATAACTCCCATGATTGTACCCGTAATAAGGTACTGCTTAGCAATCATCTTATGATCCTGACTAAAAATATATTTAGTTACAAAGGTTTCTTTGTGATGATGTCCGTGGTCTTCATGAGCGTCGTGAGCGTGAGTATCTTCGTGTGCTGACATAATCTTATTTCGTATTTATCTTTTTAATTTTAATTAACTAAAGAGTTTTTGAAAACTTTTTGCTCTTTAATCCAACTCTCATATTCTTCTTGAGTTTCCACAATTATTTTCATTTGCATATTATAATGTGACTTACCACATATTTTATTACATAATAATAAATAGTCAAATTCATAAGGATCCAAAGCCGATTCCCCTTTAGCTACCAAGACTTTGTTTTTTTCAACTCTAATGTCATTTATGCGTGCCACTTTTTCAACCATTTCAGGTTTCTGTCTCATTTCGGCAGTTGTTACAGTAGGTGTAAAGCCAAATTGTGTTATCATTCCAGGCACACAGTTCATTTGTGCTCTAAAATGAGGCATGTATGCGGAGTGCAACACATCCTGAGAACGCATTTTAAATAATATGGGGACTCCAACCGGTAAATGTAGCTCTTTAGTAATAACGTCGTCTTGACTATTCGGATCTGATTCATCAATTCCCAACACATTGGCACGGTCTATATCAATTAATCGTACATTCGCATTTCCCAATGTATTATCGTTCCCTGCATAACGGGCTGTCCAATTAAATTGCTGTGCATAAAGTTCGATCACCATTGGATCGTCATCTTGATTGATACCCATAATATTTATCCAGGTATTCAAACCATAAATAATAAGTCCGGCTAACACAATTACAGGAATAATGGTCCAGATAGCTTCTAATTTATTATTGTCAGCAAAAAATAATGCTTTTTTACCTTTTTCTCCTTTATACTTAAATGCAAAATAATGAAGCAAAAACTGTGTAATGGTCTGAACAACAAAAATAAGTATCAATGAAATAATCATCAAATTATCAATTTGTGGGCCATGGTCTGAAGCCGAATTTGATAATAACGGTAAATCCCCCCATTTTACGAAGCAAACAATGGTAATGGCATAAATGAACACTAAAAAGCCCATCATTAAATATCCATTCATTTTGTTGTCCTTATCGTTGGCAACTTGAGTATTTTCATTTTTAGCTTGGGCTAAATCAAATATTTTAACCATTTGCCAGATGGCAACTAAAATAAATACTAAAACTATAATTGTTAATAAAGCAGTCATTGTTATTGTTCGTCTTTATTTATATCTTAATTAATAATGAAAATGTTCACTTTCTTCAATAAACGGATTTCCTTCAGGATGTAAATTCACTTTTGACAATCCTGTTCCTACAACATATACAAAGAGTCCAAGGAAAAAGGAAATACTAGCTATTTCAGTTATTCCAAAAGACCAATTAAGTCCTACCGTTGATGGCATAACTATTAAGAAAATATCTATATAATGACCCACTAATATTGCCATTC
>CAXBHA010000405.1:0-3406 GCA_963974955.1 uncultured Yeosuana sp.
CGGCGCTTACACTGGCGAAATAAGTGCAAGTATGCTAAAAAGTGTTGGTGTAAAAACGGTTATTTTAGGACATAGTGAACGTCGCGCCTATTTTAATGAGACAGACGCTATGTTGGCTAAAAAAGTAGATGCAGCTTTAGCTCATAACATGCGTATTATTTTCTGTTTTGGTGAAGAATTGGCCGACAGAAAATCTGGAAAACATGAGCATGTTGTAGAAAGCCAAATCGAAAAGGCTTTATTCCATTTAAAACCAGACGCTTTCAAACAAATTGTTTTGGCTTATGAACCCGTTTGGGCTATTGGCACTGGTGAAACGGCAAGCCCAGAGCAAGCTCAAGACATGCACGCCTTTATAAGAAAGACATTAAGCAGTAAGTATGGTGCTACGGTGGCAAATTCTGTCTCTATCCTTTATGGCGGTAGTGTAAAACCAAATAATGCACAGGAAATTTTTTCAAAGCCAGATGTTGATGGCGGATTAATTGGTGGAGCGGCACTTAACGCATCCGATTTTTTTGCTATTGTAAATGCTTTTTAAGCTATCAAAAATTCAAATAATATGGGTGTTACCCCGATAAATTGGGGGTCGCGCTTTTCACTATATCTTTTTCTCGTACCTCAAAAAAGGATGCCGTTTTAATCGCTAACGCGGGACTTAACCCAATGCTACTATGCTAAATCAATAATTTATACATCATAAATAAAAATGCCGAACAACATTTATATAGGCTATCAATTTAAGGTAACCCCTTTAGAACCCGGAGTCGAAATTCTTATTGCAGAACTCGGTTATGCAGGTTTTGAAAGTTTTGTAGAAACCGAAGAAGGTGTTACGGCTTATATCCAAAAAGAGAAGTGGAATAAAAATATTCTAAATGATATTCAAATTTTAGAGTCCGATGAATTTCAAATAGCATATACTTTTGAAGATATCGAGCAAGTCAACTGGAATGAAGAATGGGAAAAAAACTTTAGTCCAATAGTTGTTGACGATATTTGTTCTGTACGTGCACCTTTTCATAACAAACCCAATACGCTTTATGATATCATTATAGAGCCCAAAATGAGCTTTGGTACAGGTCATCATGAAACAACACACATGATGATTCAGCATATTTTAAAAACAGGTTTCACAGGTAAATCAGTTTTAGACATGGGGTGTGGTACTGGCGTTTTGGCCATTTTAGCGGAAATGAAAGGCGCCAAGCCAATTGATGCGGTTGATTATGATAATTGGTGTTACCTAAATAGTATTGAAAATGTCGAGAGAAACAACTGCAAGTATATAACAGTTATAGAAGGCGATGCATCGGTGTTAAAACATAGAAAATACGACATCATTATTGCCAATATAAATCGAAATATTTTGCTTAACGATATGGCGGTTTATACATCCTGTCTTAATAAAAATGGAATGTTGTTTTTAAGTGGATTTTACGATGATGACATTGCTGTTATTAAACAAGAGTGCGAAAAACATATGTTAAAATTTGAAGAAAAGCTGGAAAGAAATAAGTGGGTTTCCTTAAAATTTTTAAATTAGTAAAAAATCTTTAATATGAGTACTAGAGAAAAAACCTCAGAAGACCTTCTACTTGACGAAAAACTGGTTTCTCAAAAAGAAATTGTGTTATACAATGACGATGTAAACACTTTTGATCATGTTATTGAAACCTTAATGATGGCCTGTGAACATGCGCCTGAACAAGCAGAACAATGTGCCCTTATTGTACATTATAATGGAAAATGCACAGTAAAAACAGGGCCATACAACGAGTTAAAACCACGTTGCTCCATGTTACTCGAAGCGGGTTTAAATGCTGAAATTATTTAAAAAAACAACTTTTGTGGTTACTCTTTTTTACCAGTGTTTATTCCAAAAGGTAAGTAAAGGGGGCAAAAGCTAATGAAACTTGTCAACAAGAATATTAATGCTAAGGCCATTAATACATACGCCAAGGTACCTTCAATAACATTAGTAAAGTATAAAGCAGCTATTACCAAAGCAATAATTACACGAATACCTTTGTCTGCACTTCCCATGTTTTTTTTCATGATATATTTAGTTTAAATTATTTCAAAGTTGTTGGGCACACATAGTTTGATATTGGTATGCCGGTATTTTTTAATTCATCAAATCCACCTTCAATATTTACCAGTTGATTAAATCCTCTGGCTTTTAAAATAGAAGCCGCAATGACAGACCGATAGCCGCCGGCGCAGTGTACATAATATGCTTTGTTTTTATCTATTTGGGTCATGTTTTCGTTAATATAGTCCAACGGAAAATTTTTTACATGATCACCTTCCAAGTGCTTGGATTGAAACTCACCTTCTTTTCTTACATCAAGAATATTTAATTTGTGTTCTTTTACCCGTTTTGCCAATTCTTTGGCAGAAATGGAATCTAGAGTCTCAATGTCTTTTCCAGCATCTTTCCAGGCTTGAATGCCGCCTTCTAGATAACCTAAAGTATGGTCATAACCAACACGTGATAAACGGGTTATCGTTTCCTTTTCTTTGCCGGTTGGTGTAACTAACAGAATGGGTTGTTTTAAATCGGTTATCAAGGCACCAACCCACGGTGCAAATCCACCTTCCAGACCAATAAAAATGGAATTGGGAATGTGCTCCTTGACAAATTCGTCCTGATGTCTAACATCCAACACCAAAGCGCTTTCATGATTGGCAATGGCTTCAAAATCATCAACATCTAAGGGAATATTCCCTTTTTTAAGTACGGTTTCAAAAGTTTCATACCCAGATTTATTCATCATGGCATTTTTAGCGAAATATTGAGGAGGGGGAGGAATTCCATCCAAAACTTCTTTCACAAACTCTTCTTTAGTCATATCAGACCTTAGAGCATAATTCGTTTGCTTTTGCTCTCCCAAAACACCAACGGTTTCTTTGCTTAAGTTTTTGCCACAAGCAGACCCTGCTCCATGAGCGGGATAGACTATAATATCATCTGCAAGAGGCATTATTTTATTTTGTAACGAATCAAATAACATGGCGGCAAGATCTTCTTTGGTAAGGTCCGATTTAATTGCCAAATCTGGTCGCCCCACATCTCCTAAAAACAACGTGTCTCCAGAAAATATGGCATAATCTTTTCCGTGTTCGTCAATTAATAAATAGGTTGAAGATTCCAAGGTATGTCCAGGGGTGTGGAGCACTTTTAAAGTAATATTACCAATTTTAAACAGTTCGTTATCTTTGGCAATATGGGCATCGTAATTTGTTTCTGCACCAGGACCAAAAACAATGGTTGCGCCAGTTTTTTTTGCTAAATCAACATGTCCCGATACAAAATCTGCATGAAAATGAGTTTCAAAAATATATTTAATCCTTGCATTTTCATTTGTTGCCTTATCTACATATTGTTGGGTTTCTCTTAAGG
>CAXBHA010000406.1:0-3403 GCA_963974955.1 uncultured Yeosuana sp.
TTAAAAATTTCTTCACAAAAGGGAATGTTTAAAATTTTTAATGTGAGAGCGTAGCAATCACATACGTTCTCAATTTTTTAATTGACTTATTATCAAATAATTACAAAAATTTAAATGTATAAAAAACGGGGAGTTAAGAATAAATAATATGCATTAAGTGTTTAACGTAACTTTTTATAATAATTTAACAAATTGGTGGTAGAGGAATCATGTTTTACAGAAGTCTCAGAACCAAACTCCTTCAGAATTTTACTAGCCAACTGCTTGCCTAATTCCACACCAAACTGGTCATAACTAAAAATGTTCCAGATAACGCCCTGAACAAATATTTTATGTTCGTACATAGCGATGAGCTTCCCTAAGTTTTCAGGTGATAATTTGTTAATAAAAATAGTGTTTGTAGGTTTGTTGCCTGCGAAAACTTTAAAAGGAATCAATTTTTCAGATGCTCCTTCAGCAATAACTTCTTTCTTAGTTTTACCGTTTAAAAGTGCCTCGGTTTGAGCCAAAAAGTTGGAGATTAACTTATCCTGATGATCTTGGTTACCATGCAATGACTTAGTAAAACCAATAAAATCGGCAGGTATTAATTTAGTGCCTTGATGAATAAGTTGAAAAAAAGCGTGTTGAGAATTGGTTCCTGGTTCGCCCCAAATTATAGTCCCAGTTTGGTAATCTATGGCCTTGCCTGTTCTATCAACACTTTTTCCATTGCTTTCCATAATACCTTGTTGTAAGTAGGTAGCAAACTGACTTAAATATTGAGAATATGGAATGATGGCTTCACTTTCTGCCTTAAAAAAGTTATTATACCAAACGCTAATCAAAGCTAAAATAACAGGAATATTGCTTTTAAATTCTTCATTTTTAAAATGCACATCCATTTTATGAGCTCCTTGAAGCAGCTTATCAAAATTAGTGTACCCAACGGCTAAACTTATAGACAATCCTACCGCGCTCCAAAGCGAAAAACGACCACCAACCCAGTCCCACATTGGGAATATATTATTTTCATCTATCCCAAAAGACTTTACGGTTTCAATATTTGTAGAAACAGCAACAAAATGTTTCGCTATAGAATTTTGAGGCGCCGATTTTAAAAACCATTCCTTAATGGTGTTGGCATTAGAAAGTGTTTCTTGAGTCGTAAATGTTTTTGAAACGATTACGAAAAGGGTGGTCTCTGGGTTTAATCTTTTAATAACTTCATTAACATGATCTCCATCAACATTACTAACAAAATGAGTCGTTAATTGATTCTTATAAAATTGCAGAGCTTCAACCACCATTGCGGGTCCAAGATCAGAGCCCCCAATGCCGATATTTACCACATCGGTAAACTCTTTTCCAGTAAACCCTTTTCGCTTACCATTTACAACTTCGTTTGTAAACGTTTCCATTTTTTGTTTTACCGCATATACTTCGGGCATCACATTTACACCGTCAACAATACGTTTAGAAGTTTTTGGAGCTCTCAAAGCGGTATGCAATACCGCCCTCCCTTCGGTTTGGTTAATGATTTCTCCAGAAAACTGACTTTCAATAGCTTCTTTTAGTTTAACCTCATCGGCCAACTGCAACAAATAGGTTAATGTTTCTTCTGTGATTCTATTTTTTGAATAATCCACATAAAAGTCGTCCCACTTAATGGTTAACTTATTTGCACGGTCTTTTTCTTTTGCAAATAAATCTTTCATATGAACCTGATGCATTTCTTTATAATGCTCTTGTAGCTTTTTCCAGGACTTGGTTTTTGTGGGGTTTACAGTTGGTAATGCCATTATTTTATGCGTGAAATTAAATAGTTATCTATAGATTCTCTCTTTTTTTTCTCTTTTATCTCTTGAAAAGGAATGCTATCTAACGCTTCTTTTATAGTTTTAATATAATCGAAGTATTTAACTTTAAGCAAATCCGAAATAGGTTCTGCCTCTGGTAATTTTTCTCTTAAAGGATCCACTTGCCTTCCGTTTTTCCAAAAACGATAGCACACATGTGGCCCACCACTATTTCCGGTCATTCCAACCCAACCGATAACATCACCCTGTTTTACATACTGACCAGGCTTAACCTTTCTTTTTTGCATATGAAGGTATTGTGTTTCGTAGGTCGCATTATGCCTAATTTTTACAAAATTTCCATTACCACCAGTATAACTAGCTTTTGAAACTGTTCCATTGGCCGTAGCCAAAATAGGTGTTCCTATCGCGGCTGCAAAATCGGTGCCTTTATGTGGTTTAATTCTATTGCCATAAAAAGCGATGCGTCTTTTTAAATTATAGCGAGACGATATTCTACTAAATTGCACAGGCGCCTTTAAAAAAGCACGACGCAGATTTTTTGCCTCATCACTAAAATAATCTTTACTATGTTTAATACTATCCGTTTCAAATTCAAAAGCATAAAAAGGTTCGTTATTATGCAAAAAATAGGCCGCCTTCACATCATAGACACCTGCATAAATAGAATCATCAATATACTTATCTGTATAAATAACCTTAAATTTATCTCCCTTTTGAAGTCTTGTGAAATCGATTGTCCAAGCATAAATTTCATCAGCCATTTTATAGGCTAATCTTAAGCTTAATCCTTGGTCGTCCAACGCTTCTGATATATTTGTTTTAATGACCCCTGTCGCTGTTCTTTCAATATACTTAATTGGTTTTCTGCTTGTATAGGCATGAATAGAGTCTTGGAAATTTACAACAACATACTCTTCCAAATTAGGCTGATAAATAAAACACCTTGGAATTTCCAATGAGTCCTTAGAACATAAAAGCGTATAAGGTTTCCCCACCTGAAGTTTTCGAATATCAAAACTGTCTTTTGCTTTTTCAGCGATATTAAAGATTCTTGGATACCCTATTTTGTTTCGTTCTAAAATTTCACCAAAACTATCGCCACGTCTTATCGTGTCTCGTTTTACAACAAAGTCGTTTAAATTAAATCCAAATTCATAAACTTCCTCTGGTGTTACTACCGCCAAGTCTTCTGGCTCTTTTTCTAAATTTTGTCGTACTTCTTGTTTACAGGCAATTAAAGATACTGCCATTAAAACTACTATTAACCCTCTGTTCCCCAATCTTCCAACTCTTGGCTTGTCCATAATTCTGGAAAGAATATTCGTTTTTGATATTTTGGATGCATATATTTTACCCATTCACTTCCTCCTGTTGCTTCGGCGGTTTTACCGCCTATGTTTAAATAATGATTTGCTGTATTATAATGTGCCATAACCCATTTAATGTTGACTGTATAGTCGTAATGGCGCATGGCTTTTATTAATTGTTTATTCTCTTTTTCTTTCTGTGGCAAAGCTTTAAATTTTGTCCACAAATTGTGTGTGTTATAAAATTTGGTAAATCTAATAAATTCCTCTTTGTATTTATGTTCAAAAACTGTT
>CAXBHA010000407.1:0-3397 GCA_963974955.1 uncultured Yeosuana sp.
CGGTTGAAAAGTATTTAATTTCGTTTGTTATCGTTTGTAGTCGTTTGTACATGATTATAGACGCCCATATTACGGGAACTATATATAAGTTTACACTAAAAAGAAAAGTTTGATTTCCGCACTGGATATGTGCATTTTTTTGAAGTATGTAAGTTGTCCAATCTATGGTAGTCAAACCGCTAATTCAGTAAGTACTCCATAAGCATCCTGCCGACCTTAAAGGTCAAATTAAATCTTACGTATCAATGAGCGTGTGCATTGTCAATGAATAGTTTTCTTAGGACTGTTCTAAGACTAAACGGTCAAAATCGATGCTACGGTAATAGGGTGTATTATATGTTTCTTAACTTAATTAAGTAAGTCCAAGCCCTATTACTGTTTCTTTTGCCATTTCCTGAATTTTCTCATTACTAAGGTCTGGAATGGGGCTTTTTTGGCCTGAAACCCAAGTAATATTTTCGGGAGATCGTACAGATACAATTCCGCTTTCATACTTGACATGAAATTTTTTGCCTTTAATAATCATTGTTGTTTCCATAGACATTAATTATTTTCTTTAGGATTCCATCCTAAGCCTTGTTTTAGATTTTGGTTAAATTCAGACAAAGGTGGTGGTGGTGGTGGCAAAGGAGGCTTTGGAATTTCACCTTTTTTTGTTTCCTCAACAAGTTTATCAAAATCTGATTTAAACTCAATATCTTGAACTATCCTGAATTTAGAATACTCTTTTTCAGCGAAAGCCTTTGCGACCTTAGCACTTACAGCTCCCTTTCCTTGTAATATATCATAGTCATTGAATTGAATAAACGAATCAAGTTTTTTAACCCAATCGCTCATTGTCATACCATGTCCTTTTTTTGCTTGCAGTTCTGCATAATCTAGCAACATGTTAACTAAAATATTTAATTCCGAAATTTCATTGTGCCTGAAGTAATTTTTGCCAATCGAAACATCTGATTTTAATATTTTACCTCCCTTCTTTTCGTTTTTCCAACTGGTTAGGCCCATGTTCGGCAAAGACGCATTAGCCCTAAGTTTTATAATTTCAGAGGCTGTGTAATGGGTTATAGCGTATTCTAGTTTATTTTGAACAGTTGCGAAAAAATCTTGAGAAATTTTTGCTTTAGGGTCGTAATCTAAAGCTGTCGCATATATGTCGGTGATTTTTTGATAAAACCTTCTTTCTGAAGCGCGTATTTCGCGGATTCGTTCTACTAACTCATCAAAGTAATCTTTATCAAAAAGTGTTTTTCCTTGCTTTAGCCTATCATCATCTAAAGCAAACCCTTTTATTAAAAATTCTTTAAGAACAGATGTTGCCCAAATTCTGAATCTTGTAGCTTTAGGAGAGCTTACCCTATAGCCAACAGATATTATCATGTCTAAGTTATAAAAGTCCAGTTCTCTATTAACATCTCTACTACCTTCTTTTCGAACTACTCTAATTTTTCGAGTAGTTGCGCTTTTTGCCAACTCACCATCTACATAAACATTACTAATATGGTAGTTAATAGTGTTTTCCTCAACGTCAAATATCTCACTCATTGAACGTTGAGTTGCCCATACGGTATCTTCATCAACAATTACTTGGATGTTAGTAGTTCCATCATCGGCTGTATAAAACAAAAAATTCTGCTGTTCCTCTAGATTACCCATTAATTAATTTGTTATAAGTGATTCTATTTTCAATGTTCGTTAAAAGTAAATTAAATCTTTCAGATTCTCCACCATGTCTAGTATTGTATCTGAATACAAATTCATCAACATAAAGTTGTAAATGTTTCTTAGAAGTAAAATGATATATACCTACAATACCCCTTTTCAATAAAGCCCAAAAGCTTTCTATTGAGTTCATATTAACTCTACCTCTTACATATTCACCTCTGCTATGTACTACTGTGTGATGATCGTAAACCCTACTTAATTTATTATAAGAGGATAATTCATCACTATAGATTATTGCTTTACTTGATATGTGCCTAGATATTTGAGGTAATAAGGCGTTTTCCGTTGCGTTCTCTACAATCATAGCCCTAACATTACCTTTTCTTTCAACCATTCCTAAAACGGCTGATTTCCTATATTTTTCAGTAGTCTCTTCTGATTTATCAGCCCTTACTTTTGCTTGTCTATTTTTAGCCCTGCCACCTACATAGGTTTCATCGATTTCAACTTCTCCATTTAATTCTGAATCATCATTAATGCCGAAACATTTTCTGATTCTTTGTAACATGAACCAAGCGGATTTTTGGGTAATGTCCAAATCACGTCCTAATTGTAAAGATGAAATTCCTTTTTTATGGGAAGTAACCAACCAAATAGCAAGAAACCATTTTTGTAAATCCAATTTAGTATTATCAAAAATGGTATTGGTTTTTACATTGAAGTATTTTCCTGTGTTTTTACACTTATATTTATTTCCTTTACAATCGTACACTTTAGAAGTAGGATCAAAAGGACTAACAACGTTTCCGTTCCATCTTAGTTGCTCTAAATGATCAATACAAGATTGGTTATCGGGAAATGCTTTTATTAAATCTAAAATCGAGTTGAAATCTTGGTTGATCATAACTGTAATATTATACAGCTAATGTAATACTTTAATTACACTAATCCTAATTATTTAGTGTAATTAAATACTAATTATTTATTTTATGGAAAAGATATTAGACTTATTTCATTCAATTTTCTTTGACGCAAAGAAGACTATTGGTGTTAGACTTGGAAATTTTGTAATGATAGTAATTTTCGCTCTCGTTATTGATTTTTGTTTTCAATTTACTTATCGAAGCTTTGAAAACTCTAAGCTTCAAAAACTAGAAAGAATATCGTCACTAAAAGAGTCATACAAATCAGATAAAAATATCTATAAAATGCTTATAGACAAAGAGAATGAAACCCTTGAAAGTCAGCACTATTACAATCATTTATCATCTTTATGGTCTTCCTTTTCTGAATACACTAACACCCAACAACCAACTATAAATAATACTGAAATAAAAAATGCTTCTCCTAAAGTCTCCATAATAACAACTATTTTAAGTAGTTCCGCCTTGTTTGTATTGATTATTTTTCTTTCTTTTTCTGCACCATTTTGGTTAAATAATTTTGGACTTAAAAACATAAGAGAGTCTGTTACTATCGGTGTTGCTTTCACAGTTTTAACAGCTATTTTCACATCAATATCCCTTAGTATTCCTGTATTATTTAAAAATTATATATGGATTAATTACATATTGTACTTTGTGATTCATTGTACTGTGATATGGTTAATTATTGCAGGAAATAAATTATCTAAAAAGAAACTATAAGGTAGTGTAAACTTGTATATAGTTCCCCATATTACGGTTCATAAACTCCACAGCGATAAATCAATGGAATCCCTTATATTTAGTAC
>CAXBHA010000408.1:0-3394 GCA_963974955.1 uncultured Yeosuana sp.
TACAGTTATAATGATTTCATTTTTAATTGATTGTGCCTGCCGCAACCATAAACAACAGGTATTGTCGAATCAATCAACATAGTTCACACCTTGAAGTTTTAGAAAATTTTTTGCTCCATTTATTATTTCAAACGTTGTCTCGGAAGGAACTGTAACCTTTAAATTCAATATTCTATTAGCAACATTCACAGCATTTTCCATTTGATTGTTGTCGGAATACATTTTAAGCAATAAGTAATGGCTCCTAAAACTTCCTGGAACCATATTAATGGAACGTTGATAACATATTTCAGCATTTTTGTAATCTTCTATTTCCTTATAGCAATTCCCCAACACATTTTCTATTACGGAATTATTAGAATAATTCTTGGCTTTGCTCAATATATTAATGGCAGCATATGTCTCCTTTGCACTATATAAAGCCAGACCATAGTCGGTAAGGAACTTCCCGTCGGTATCAAAAAACGGGTATATTAACCTGTAACCCTTAACTGCCAAATTAAAATCTTTATCCAAATAATTTTCGTGGGAATTATTCCAAACATAATAAGCTTTTGCTAGTTTCAGTGTCTTATAAAACAGTAAGCAAGAGATAGATAGACTAATCAATAGTATGTAAAATGATCTTGATTTTGATTTATTTTGGGGTTTAAAACGGTTGCAAAAGGAACTAGCCTGGTTTGCAGATAAAATTGCCACGTAAAGGATTAACACCAATTTAATAGGCAGAATTTTAGAAGGATACGAGAATAGTGAGAAGATAATTATCGACAAAATTCCGGCCATTGCCATCTCGTACAATGGTTCATTTTCTTTTAAAGTCCCTCTTCTAATAATTAAAAAATATAGCACTAGCAACAAAATTGACAATCCTAATATTCCATTTTCTACGGAAAACTGTAATGGTTCGTTAAAGGCATAAGCTGTATTCCCTGCCCTTAGCGCCATTTTTATGTTATTGTGTTTTTCAAAATATTCTGACTGATAAAGCATATAGTTACTATGGAACCTGTCATAGCCAAAACCCATAACAGGCCTATCTTTCAACATTTCCACAGTAGTTTTCAATATCAACAACCTCCCTTCAGTTGACCCTTTTTTAAAATTATATATAAAAATAATGGAAGTAATCATGCAACATATTGCCCCCAAAACCAACAAAACCTTTACAACCCTTTTCTTTGTGTTTTTTTCAAAAAAGGACTGAATATTCTTGCGATAGATATATCCTACAGTAAAGAAAATAACAATAAAGGCGGCTCTCGATCTTAATGCAGGAATTATTGTCACACACCCAATAATGTTTAAAACAACAGCAAAGTGAACGATTGCTTTTCGTATATTAATATATTTTTTCCCATCTTCAATTAGGAAATTACCATTCTTTAAGAACTGTAGGCCAATTGGAAAAACGGCTACCAAGTAACCACTGTAGGGGCCACTGTTAAAAAAACCACCTGTTACCTTTAAAACCGAACTGTTAGATTCTATCAAGCCGTATAATTGTAACCATCCTATAATGATTTGGATATTGGCACCGATAATGGCCGCAATAAGTAGCCAAGAATGATGTTTAGGTGTAAGCGATTTTATCACAAAATACAATGCCAGCAACCCCAGCAATTCGTAGAACCTTATTGAAAAACCGTAAGTGGGTTGAAAAAAATATCTATTGAACGTTATATAAACCACGAGTAGAAGAATTGAAATATCTATCCGGCCAATAGAAAAGGATTCATCAGAAACTTTCAGCTTTCCCAAAAATAAGCAGACGATTAATAGGGTTGCGAGTAAGAATATAATAAATTTTCCGGTCACTGGGGAGCGTCGAAATGGCAAGAAATCAATCGATGGCAAAAATACGTATAGAGAGAATAACAACAGCACTATCAATAAGTTAATACTATGTTCTAATCTTAATATTCTAATTTTGGTACAATCTATCTTAAGTGTCATTTCAATGTCCTTTTGCAAAATAACTTTCAGGATTCAAGGGGCTAAGGCTTTTTCAAATTTTATAGAAAGTGAGTATTACAATAATCGGAAATTATCCACATCTCCATATAGTCCATGTAAAATGAAAAAAATATTCACAAACTCCGAAACCTGTTAAACTAACGTTCGTTTACGAATATTTGCTTACCGTCCCTATAAACAAAGGGTAATTCTTCCTTACCGTGGTCCTTGTTTCTTAACCAGTATATCGTATTCTCGGGTACATTCTCAAATTTTAAAAAGTTATACTCTGCAATTTTGGAGCCTCCACTTTTCCATCTCTTATCGTAATATAAAAGCTCGTAATTATCCCCAATCACTATTCCATTGTTGGCATTTCTGGGGGCAAACCTTACTTGTGAAATGTGCTGAGGGCTTCCAAAATCGATACCTATGGAAAAAGTTGTAACGTATGTTTCTAGGTTGCCATCCAAGGCCCGCTCTACATCTTGGCTTGAAGGTAAAAGGTTACCATTCAATTTTGTATAAAGACCAACATCCACGTTTCTTAATTTTTCCTCAGACAAGATAGAAGGTTCCGACCCTTTGACAATATTCATGTTTTGATTTACTGAAGAGAACACCTCAAAAGTTGCAATATTAAGCGGTTTACCATTACTAATACACCTCACATACCTAAATTTCTTTTTTGTCGAAATAGGTAAGGCTTTCACTGAAAAATCCAAAATGTCTGATGAGCCAATGGAATAGAGGTCTATTGCATCCGAAAAATCCGCGCTGTTGGCCCCTTGTATTTTGGAGCCAATCATATCCTTCATGAACTCAATTAAATGGTATTTCAAGGGAAATTTACGAGTAAGTCGTAAGGTAATCGGATTGTTGTTGGGAGCTATTTCCATAACCTTTCTGTCGAAATCGATATGTAATGGGTTGGAGATTGGAATGAACCCATTGGAATCATAGATACCAACAATATAAGTTGCATTTACAGGAACTTTTTCAAAATTGATTTTTTTACGGTCATAATCAATCTCTCCCCAGGCAATGGGCTTCCAGCCTCTAGGGCTAAATATCGCCAAATAGCCCAATTTTCTATTGGTACTATCCTTCTTAAACTTGTAGGGAACTGAAAAGGTGGTAACCTTGTGGTATTCCTCGGTTACATCCTTCATATATGGGTTTTTGAATGTATTCGGGACGTATTCATTAATGCTGGCCAATGTTCTTGGGCACCTCTGTTTGACATACATATTTCTGTACATTTTGGATAATTCGTTTTGATGCCTGTAATCACCTAACTGTTGCCATTTAGGGGAATAATGGTGATAAATTCCTGAAGTATCCCGTACCGATACCCCATAATGTATTTTGTCCCTGTTAAAGTAACCCGAAGTATAGTCCAAATAAGCGGGAACGCCACATGCGTTTAATACCCTTA
>CAXBHA010000409.1:0-3386 GCA_963974955.1 uncultured Yeosuana sp.
TAATTTGTCATAAGTCTGAAAATATAATGATTCTGTCATTCCGACAAAGGAGGAACCGCATTGGTTTTCAATGGATTCCTCATTTCGTTTCACTCCATTCTGAATGACAAAAATGGCATTATGAATGAATACGGACATTCAAAAACTTTTATCGTTCGAATCTACATTGTATACTAAATCAGCTTTAACTTGAAATTCTTCTAACGCAATAGCCGGCTTTCTAAGTGCTTCAATGACCTTGCCTACAAATTGGATATCCTGTTTGCTTTCCAGTGTTACAAGATTTATGATGGTATTAATTTTCTAAAAAGCATCAATTATTGCAATGATTTCAATCAATATATCGACATGATTTTTATCATTTGAATTATCATTCTAATCTTATAAATTTAATCGAAGGATAATAAAATTATGCTAAAATTCAATCCTATCTTAGTACACGTCAACGATTTTTTGAAAGAAATTGGTGAGTTGTCTTATTTTACCGCCAGATTTTTTAAAGAAGCGTTTCGTCGTCCTTTTGAATTAAAGGAGTTGTTGCGACAGTGTCATAATATGGGGAATAGGTCGCTGTTTTTGGTGGGCATAACAGGTTTTATAATTGGTTTGGTATTAACCTTACAAACACGGCCAACATTGATGGAATTTGGCGCTGTGTCTTGGATGCCTTCTATGGTTGGAATATCGATTGTTAGAGAAATAGGACCAATGATTACGGCCTTGGTTTGTGCCGGAAAAATTGGTTCTGGTATTGGTGCCGAACTTGGTTCTATGAGAGTTACAGAACAAATTGATGCTATGGAGGTTTCTGGCACAAACCCGTTTAAATATCTGGTGGTTACTCGCGTTATGGCAACAACTTTAATGATTCCCTTGTTGGTGATTTTTGGTGACACCATCGCTTTATATGGCTCTTATTTGGTAGAAAACATTAAAGGCGATGTGTCCTTTCAGCTCTATTTTAACCAAGTTTTCAACACCTTGGCGTTTGGTGATATTATTCCCGCCACAGTAAAAACATTCTTTTTTGGATTAGCCATAGGGCTTGTGGGATGCTTTAAAGGGTATTACTGCAATAAAGGAACTGCTGGTGTTGGTAAAGCAGCAAACTCTGCCGTTGTATTTGCCTCCTTACTATTATTTATAATTGACTTTATTGCAGTATTTGCTGCCGATATTTTTTATGAATTATGAAAGAGCAACAGACCATATTGACAAAAGATAAAAACCAAGAAATGCGCGAAGTTGTTTTACAACTGCATGATTTGAACAAAAGTTTTGACGACAACCACGTTCTTAAGCACTTTAATATGAAGTTGTACAAGGGAGAGAATTTGGTTATTATGGGAAAATCGGGTTCAGGTAAATCTGTAATGATTAAGTGTCTTGTGGGTTTAATGGAAGCAGATAGTGGAAAAATATCGGTGATGCACAAGGATATTACCAGTTTAAATCAGGAATCGTTAGATGTATTAAGGGCAGACATTGGGTTTTTGTTTCAAGGAAGTGCTTTATATGATTCCATGACCGTTCGGGAGAATCTTGAATTTCCATTGCGACGCCATACTAAAAGATTCGAAAAAAGTGTTGATAGAGAAAAATTGGTCATTGAAGCTTTAGGAAATGTTGGACTGTACCATACTGTAGATTTAATGCCGGCAGAATTATCTGGTGGGATGCAAAGAAGAATTGCTTTAGCAAGAACCCTGATTCTACAGCCCAGAATCATTTTGTATGATGAGCCAACAAGCGGATTGGATCCAATAACAGCCAAAGAGATTATTATATTAATGCAGGACATACAGAAAAAATACAATACATCGTCTCTCATAATTACTCATGACGTGGATTGTGCCAGAGTTATTTCCGATAGGATGATTTTATTAATAGATGGGACCAACTATGCTGAAGGAACTTTTGAAGAGCTTTCAGCTTCAATAGATCCAAAAGTCAGAGCGTTTTTTAAACAATAAAGAGAAGAAAATGAAAAATACGAGCTCACAAAAAATAAGGTTAGGTTTATTTGTTGTTATAAGCACTTTTTTGTTTGTGCTGGCAATCTATCTTATTGGGCAAAAGCAAAATATGTTCAAAAAAACATTCACTATCAGTGCTTATTTTCAAAATGTGAACGGTTTGCAAAAAGGTAATAATGTGAGGTATTCTGGAATTAACATTGGAACGGTAAAGGACATTGACATGGTTAACGATTCAACAATAAAAGTAGATATGACCATTGAAGAAAAAATAATCACACATATTAAAAAGAATGCCGTTGCAACCATAGGTTCAGATGGATTGGTAGGAAATATGATAGTTAACATTCTTCCAGGTAAAGGTCATGATGCAACAATTGGTAATGGGGATATTATAGCATCATATAGTAAAATTGGTGCTGATGATATTTTAAGTACGTTGAGTGTAAGTTCAGAGAATGCCGCTATTCTTACGTCAGATTTACTCAAAATCACAAGAGCCATGATAGAAGGCAAAGGTACTTTAGCTGTATTATTAAATGATACCATTATGGCAAAAGACTTAAGGCATTCGGTTACAAGTTTAAAAATGGCAAGTCATGATGCCTCAAACACCATAGGTGAAATTCATCGCATCATATCATCATTAAAAACAAATGATGATACCGTTTTAGGATTGCTTATGAACGATTCTATTTCTGGTGGGAAAATTAAATCGGTTGTTAATAATCTTGAAACATCAAGTTTAGAGATTGAAAATATGTTGTCAACTATTAATAACGTAGTTAATGACTTAAATTCAAGTCAAGGTGCTTTTAACTATATTGTTAAAGATACAACATTGGTAAACAATTTAAAATCTACGCTTAAAAACATCAATGAAGGCACCGATAAGTTTAACCAAAACATGGAGGCATTAAAACACAATTTCTTAACTCGAGGGTATTTTAGAAAATTGGAACGCAAGGAAAAAAAAGAAAACAAAAATTAAAATTAAACGTGTGTTGCATATGTAACATAGGTCTCGTTTTTAAAATTTCAATGACCTAAAACACCTAAGCGTATTCAGGATAATAATCTACAATAAGGTGGTTTTCTACCTTAGTAAACCAGGTGAAAAAGCGAGACTTTACGAGCTTCTTCCTTTTCGATAAGAGAGTGTGCAGTTCCAGTTAATTTAACCGTATGACCAATCTACTTCAACCCGAATATTTTTGGCTTCAAGTGCGGTCGACCGTTTTAAAGCTGTTGCAATTCTGCTTTGTGCTTCAAAAGGAACTAATGCTTTTATTTGTAAAATCATATCTTTTTGTCATACTGAGCATTCTAAGTGTTTATTTAGAAGGTCTTAGAATGCTATTAGATTAGCCTTTTTAAATTTACACTTATTAATCAGATTAAATTTCTGAA
>CAXBHA010000410.1:0-3381 GCA_963974955.1 uncultured Yeosuana sp.
CCGCTTAAAATCAAGAAATATACCAAAACTATTTACCTATCAATTTTAAAAATTCATTTCTGGTTTCAATTTTTTCAAACTGACCTCTAAATCCAGATGTCGTAGTTATTGAATTTTGTTTTTGGACACCTCGCATCATCATACACAAATGTGCCGCTTCAATAACCACAGCAACTCCCTGAGGCTTTAGTGTGTCATTGATGCAGTCTAATATTTGTTCTGTTAGCCGTTCTTGCACTTGAAGTCGGCGTGCAAATACATCTACAATCCGGGGGAGTTTACTCAAGCCTACAATATATCCATTTGGAATATAGGCGATATGTGCTTTTCCAAAAAAAGGTAAAATATGATGTTCGCAAAGTGAATATAACTCAATGTCTTTTACAATGACCATTTCATTATAAGATTCTTTAAACATGGCACTTTTAAGTATTTCAACCGGGTCTTGATGATACCCTTGTGTTAAAAACTGCATCGCCTTTGCCGCGCGTTCTGGTGTTTTTTCTAAACCATCTCGCGAAATGTCTTCGCCCAAATCCAAAATGATATTTTTGTACCTGTTTTTAACATCATCTGTGACTTGAAGGTTATCTTCTTCAAATTGTTTATATGGCATGTTATTTTTTCTTTAGTTTTTCACTATAATTTTGTGACAATTTCTTTAGTTTCGGTTGGATAATAAATTGACAATAAGGTTGTTCTTTATTTAAATTATAATAATTTTGATGCTCTTCTTCTGCTAGATAAAATGATTCTAACGGAGTAATTTCGGTAACTATAGGATTCTCAAAAACCTTTTCCTTTTTTAGAAACGATATAAATTCTTCGGCTTTAACCTTCTGTGTTTCGTTATTGTAAAAAATAGCTGACCGATATTGAGTCCCCACATCATTACCTTGTCTATTTAAAGTAGTTGGACTATGTGTGGCAAAAAAAACCTCAAGCAATTCAGTAAAACTTATTTTCGTGTCATCGAACGTTATTTGAATGGCTTCGGCATGACCTGTTCTACCCGTACAAATTTCTCTATAAGCTGGGTTCTTTATATGACCTCCTGTATATCCGGAAATTACTTTTGTAACTCCTTCCAATTTTAAAAAAACTGCTTCGGTACACCAAAAACAGCCTCCTGCAAATGTGGCTAATTGTAAGTTATCAATCATAGATTTTAAAGTTAAGGAAATATTAGTTGCAGACATTGTTAAAACCTTACATTAATGAGTATTTTAACAGTTTTATTTCGCAATCAATTGTTCAATTATGATAACACCCTAAACAGAACCTTATGGTAACAGTTTAAAAACCCGTTTCAACCAACCTATTCAAAGTGCATTTCTTTAGGCATCTAATATTTTATTGATTATGTTGGTATAAAAAATGAACTTTAGAAGAAAAGCAATTCTTAATTGTGCATAAAACATTAAAGTAGTAAATTCACCACAATTATTTACTATCATGATTCAAGCAAAAAACATTCATAAATATTACGATGATTTACACGTTTTAAAAGGTGTTAATATTCACGTAAAGAAAGGCGAAATTGTATCTATTGTTGGTGCATCGGGTGCTGGAAAAACCACGTTGTTACAAATATTGGGCACGCTTGATAAAGCTTCTAAAAAAGAAGATTTTGAACTTATAATTAATGATATAAACATCAAAACCCTTAACGAAAAAGGCTTAGCAAAATTCAGAAATGAACATATTGGGTTTATATTTCAGTTTCATCAATTGTTGCCAGAATTTACGGCAATGGAAAATGTTTGTATTCCTGCCTTTATTAAAGGCACTAAAAAACATGAAGCTGAACAACGTGCTATTGAGCTTTTGGATTTTTTGGGACTATCGCATCGTCATCATCATAAACCAAACGAATTATCTGGTGGAGAACAACAACGAGTTGCTGTTGCCAGAGCCTTAATTAATAACCCGGATTTAATTTATGCCGATGAACCTTCTGGGAATCTCGATAGTGAATCTGCAGAGAATTTACATAGTTTATTTTTTAAATTGCGTGATCAGTTTGGACAAACCTTTGTTATTGTAACACACAATGAAGAACTGGCCAATTTAGCAGATAGAAAACTGGTTATGGTTGATGGAAAAATAATTAACAACTAATTGAGGTTTTTTAATTAGAGCAAACTAAATGAGCAATTATGATAAACTAATTGTTAACCCGTTGGGTGTAATTGCTTTTATTTGTAAAATCATATCTTTTTGTCACACTGAGCTTGTCGAAGTGTTTATTTAGAAGGTCTTCGACAAGCTAAGACTGACATTTCGGAACAATTAGCTGAAATATGATATGAAAGTGGCAGTTTAATGATGAAAAAATTTGAATGACACCCAACGGGTTAATTGTTAATCAAAGGATATGTTACACCTAATATGGTAATTGTAGAATTAGTATAATTCAATTTTATATCTTTCAAAAGACCAATATCAACATTAAGAATACCAGATTTTATATTTCTTGGCAATAACACAAAATGTAAAGGTTCTTCAACAGTTAACGTGTATTCAATACTTTTCGAACTTATTCCAGATTGTGTGCCATCTAACAGATATTCATCATCCCAAATATTTAAAGGCGTACTAGAACCTGCTACCCATGTTCTAGTCGAATTTTCGGTATAGCTAATGGTTCCACCTGTTTTTGTGGTAATTTTTCCATTGCCAACGGTTACACCAAATTTTAAATTATTATCTTGATTTGTTCCTAGATTTTTAACATAATGTGTTCCTTCAACTTTATAATCGTTATGGTAGTAGTTGTTAAAGGTCGTTGTATGTTCACTGTCTTTGTTACCATACCAATTGGTAGAAACAACGGTGACCACACCTTTGCGAGTAACTCCATCTTGACCGAGTACACCCGATTGATAATCGATAGTAATAGTTTTTGGAAACGTTGTAAAATCCAATGGTTCAATAGTTATTATTGGTCCATCAGTTTTCGTTATACTTGATTTTCCTGTAGCCGAAGTTTCGGAACTTAAAACAGCATCTCCACTATTATTACCAACATCTTGATAAATTTGATTTACTAAAGCAAACTCGTTTAAGGTTTCAATAGCTGCTGTTGGATCTACATTGGGTTTTAAATCATCACTCTGACAACTCATTAATAGAATTGTAAGAATTGGGGCTATAATCTTTCTCATAATACATTATTTATGGTCAAAATAACGTTATAAATTTTAATTTTAGCATGTTTTTATAACAAAAAACGTTTTTTGACTGATATTCATACCATTCATCGATATTTTTAAAACATTTTATGCTTAGTGAATGAATTGTAAATAATAAATTTAGACCCTACATATTAATAAGAGCATAAATTAGTTATTATTTTTATTTGTAAAGCCCTATCTTTAG
>CAXBHA010000411.1:0-3381 GCA_963974955.1 uncultured Yeosuana sp.
GGCATTCGCCATAAATAGTTGGGTCGAATCGTTAACTGCTGAAAATTTAAACGGATGGCTTAGCCCTTTTGCTATTAATATAAATTCGCCCAAGAAAGTGGCCATTATTATGGCTGGAAATATCCCACTAGTAGGCTTTCATGATTTTGTTTCAGTCTTAATAACTGGTCATCACGCATTAATTAAACAATCCTCGAACGACAAGCACTTACTCCCCTATTTGGCTAAATATCTCGAATTTGTAGAATCTGGATTTAAAGGAACCATCTCATTTACGGAAGAGAAACTTGAAAACTTTGATGCTGTTATAGCTACTGGTAGCAATAATACAGCACGCTATTTTGAATATTATTTTAAAGGCAAGCCATCTATAATCAGGAATAACAGAAACTCTGTTGCCGTTTTATCGGGTAATGAAACTCTAGAAGATCTTCAATTACTTTCTGAAGATATTTTTAGATATTACGGATTAGGCTGCCGTAATGTCTCAAAATTATTCGTTCCAAAAAATTATAATTTCGATTTGTTTTTTCAAGCCATGTACCATTGGCATCCTATTATTGAAAAAGCTAAATACGCCAATAATTATGATTATAACAAGGCCGTGTATTTAATGAGCGAATTTGATATGTTGGAAAACGGGTTTTTAATGATTAAAGAAGACGAACGTTTTGCGTCACCAATTGCAACCGTTTTTTATGAATATTATGCTTCCAACAACTTATTGAAAGAAAAACTGAGCAACGACAAGGATAACATTCAGTGTATTGTTTCCAATGGATTTACCGAAAATGAAATTTCTTTTGGAGAGACTCAAAAACCGCAGCTTTGGGATTATGCAGATGACATTAATTCTATTGAATTTTTATTAACAATATGACAAAAAAATTATCGATTTTATAACATAAAATAGTCAATTAATTAGGAACTTTGCATCTTATACTTATCATAAAAAAAATGAAAAAACATAACTTTAGTGCTGGACCAAGTATTTTACCTCAAGAAGTTTTACTAAAGGCATCACATGCCGTAATAGATTTTAACAACGAAGGCCTGTCATTGCTGGAAATATCACACAGAAGTAAGTCTTTTGTTGATGTTATGGAAAAAGCCAGATCCTTAGCGTTAGAACTTTTAGGGTTGGAAGGCAAAGGTTATAAAGCTTTGTTTTTACAAGGTGGCGCAAGTACACAATTTTTAATGGTAGCTATGAATCTTTTAGAAAAAAGAGCCGGCTATTTAAACACAGGAACGTGGAGCGCAAAAGCTATTAAAGAAGCCAAACTTTTAGATGATATTTATGAAGTAGCCTCTTCAAAAGAAGCTAATTACAATTACATTCCGAAAGGATATGATATCCCAGAAGATTATGATTATTTTCACTGCACATCTAACAACACTATTTTCGGAACGCAAATTAAATCATTTCCTAATTCACCAATACCAATGGTATGCGATATGAGCAGTGATATTTTTTCACGCGTTTTGGATTTTTCAAAATTTGATTTGATATATGCCGGCGCTCAAAAAAACATGGGGCCCGCAGGAACAACTCTAGTTGTTGTTAAAGAAGATGTTCTTGGGAAAGTATCGCGAAAAATCCCTTCAATCATGGATTATAAACTTCATATTGAAAATGGAAGTATGTATAATACGCCTCCTGTTTTTGCAGTCTACACCTCCATGCTTACGCTTGAATGGATAAAAAGCTTAGGTGGCATTGCTAAAATAGAAGCGATGAATGAGACCAAGGCAACAGTGATGTATTCTGAAATAGATTTAAACCCATTATTTAAAGGATATTCTACGAAAGAAGATCGATCTTTTATGAATGCAACCTTTACCCTTCAAAAAGAAAATTTAAAAGACACTTTTGAAACCATGCTGAAAGAGGCAGGTATTAGTGGTTTAAGTGGCCATAGAAGTGTTGGGGGCTATAGAGCATCTATGTACAACGCCTTGCCTTTAGATAGTGTTAAAGCACTCGTAGAAGTAATGAGCGAATTGGAAAGCAAAGCATAAAAACAGTTTGCAGTAAACAGTAGCAGTCCCGATAGCAATCGGGAGCAGGTGCTTACTCAAGCCCATAAAAAAACTGTCATTCCGAACGAAGTGAAGGAATCCCATTATAAGATTGCCTCGTCATACTTCCTCGCAATGACAAAAAATAGAATTAATTTTAAGTTGAATCGTTAATCGTTCGTAGAACTTTTAACTTTTAACTTCTAACTTTTAACTTAGATAAATGAATGTATTAGCAAACGACGGTATTTCGCAAACTGGAAAAGAAGCTCTAGAAAAAGGTGGCTATGAAGTTATTACAACTACTGTAGCACAAGAGCAATTATCAAATTATATCAACGAAAAACAAATTAGTGTATTGTTAGTTCGTAGTGCCACAACCGTGCGTAAAGATTTGATTGATGCCTGCCCAAGTTTAAAAATAATAGGCCGAGGTGGTGTTGGAATGGACAATATTGATGTTGAATATGCAAAAAGTAAAGGTATTCATGTTATAAATACGCCAGCATCCTCTTCGCATTCAGTTGCCGAATTAGTGCTTGGCCATTTTTATGGATTAGCCCGTTTTTTACATAATTCAAATAGAGATATGCCTTTGGAAGGTGATACTAATTTTGGTAAATTAAAGAAAGCATATGCAAATGGTATTGAACTTAAAGGCAAAACCTTAGGCGTTTTAGGTATTGGCCGAATTGGACAAGCAACAGCAAAAGTGGCTTTAGGTGCTGGAATGAAAGTTATGGCATACGATCCTTTTATTGAAAAAGTTAATTTACAATTAGACTTTTTTGACGGTCAAAAAGTAAATTTTGAAATAAAAACCATTTCAAAAGAAGCCGTTTTAAAACAATCAGATTTTATCACCTTGCACGTCCCTGCCCAAAAGGAATATGTTATAGGAGCAGCAGAATTTAAAATAATGAAAGACGGTGTGATTCTTGCAAATGCTGCACGTGGTGGCGTGGTAGATGAAGCTGCTCTGGTAAAGGCTATTGAAAGTGGAAAGGTTGCTGGTGCTGCTTTAGATGTTTTTGAAAATGAACCTAAACCAGAAATTCAGTTATTAATGAATCCTTGCTTGTCATTAACACCCCATACTGGTGCTGCAACTAATGAAGCCCAAGATAGAATTGGCACAGAATTGGCTGAACAAATAATAAGCATTCTTGGTTAAATACGTTGTAACCAAATCAATAATAGAGTCCTAGATTTTAAATGTCTAGGACTTTTTTTTGTATATTGAAAACCATATTATTTGAATGTCCGTAATTTGTCATAAGTCTGAAAATATAATGATTTTGTCGTTCCGACAAAGGAGGAACCGCATTGATTTTCAATAGATTCTTCATTTCGTTTCAC
>CAXBHA010000412.1:0-3378 GCA_963974955.1 uncultured Yeosuana sp.
TTTTGATAGGCGCTCAAAATCATACTCGTTGGGCTATGAAGTTCTAAGGGAAGGTTGATTACTTCCCCATCACTTATATAATGGATGTATACACGATAAGTTTTTCCAGGATTTAATTGTAACGGAAAAATAACCTTTCTATGGGCAAAACTTTTCTCTGAAAATGGAATGAGGTCACCGTTTTTAAATTTTTTTACTGCTTCTCCATCCGTTATCAGGTATAAATCTACCAGGTCTGTTACCGGCCTTCCTGTTTCCAAATAATATTGTAAAGGAAATTCTGTAAGATTTTGAATCCTAAACCTTAACCAATATTTGTTTTCAGTAAAACCCAGATTAGTAGAGGGGCCATTTATTGGTTCAAACTTTAGTGTATTTTCTTTAGCTAAAAATTCGTCAAATGTAAAGCTACTGTTTCCAACATTGGCAATTTCGGCATATTTATATAGAGATATGGATTGTTGATTGTCTTGGCCTTTTGCTTCAAATGGGTTTAATCCATAAGAAAATGCTGTAACAGAATAAAAAAATGTAATTAGTATTAAAAAACAAGTTTTAATAAGGTAAGTCATATTATAACAAAATAAATGAAGTGTAAATTAAGTTAAAATACAACTAAAAACCTATAAATATGTTTCTGTAATTTTTATTTTTCGTTAATCGATTCTACAAATATGCATTCTTTTTTGCCGAATTCTTTTTTTCTGCTTGGGTAACCTATCAGAATTAATTTTATATTAACATGTAATTAGCATTAGCCTTTTAATGGAGAATTTATCTTCAATTCTGATTTGAGGTTAATATTGAAATCGGTTTTTAAGTGGGTAGGAGACTTTACTTATGGAAGCAAGGCAAAATTTCACCATTTATTTAATGGCTTATTTTAAATCAAAATGAATGAAGGTTTGACATCTTGGAGAAGGTATATTAGAAAGGAGAATTTACTACCAATGAAAATGCGAATTTTCATTCAAGTTTAAAAAGGCGTTTTTTATTTTATTGTATAGTTCCTCCTTTTCCACGGGCTTGGTCATGTAATCGTCCATCCCTATTTCAAATACTTTCCTTCTAGCTTTTTGGGTCACATCTGCTGTTACCGCTATAATTGGTATATTGCTTTTTTGAACTCCGCATACTCCAGCTCTAATGGCCTGTGTGGCTTCATAGCCATCCATCACAGGCATCTGTAAATCCATTAAAATCAAATCAAAATCATTTTCATTAAGCAATTCGATACCCTCTAGACCATTATTGGCAAATTCAAAATGAGTATTATGCCATTTTTTTAATATTGCTTTTAATACCAGTTGATTAAGTACATTGTCCTCTATGATCAGGAGTTTTTTGTTTTCCAAATCAAATTCGCCAGCTTGAGAAAAGTCGTAGGGGAGATTTTGTTTATTTGGTTCAGGAAAATTGTAGTATAATTCAAGTGCAATTGAAGTACCTTCTCCCTGTTCACTTTGAATATTAATTTTGCCGCGATGCAATTTAACCAGTGCATTGACAATCCATAAGCCTAGCCCCAACCCTCCAAATCTTCTCTTGTCATTGCTTTGCCCTTGAATAAAAGAGGAAAAAATACTATCCAATTTTTTCTTTTCGATTCCCACTCCGGTATCTTTAATTTTTACTTTCAATAAAATATTTAATTGATCTAGTTTTATTGTTTCCACCTCAAAGGAGATTTTACCATGGGGAGTGAATTTAATTGCATTTTTTAATAGGTTTCCCAGTAGCTGTACAGTTCTATTTTTGTCTCCTATAATATGCTGTGATATTAAGTTTTTATTATTAAAACAGAAATCGAGCCCTTTATCCTCTGCTTGAAGTCCAAAAGAAAAGGCGATTTCATTTATCGTTTTTCCCAAGTCAAAAGGTTCTTTATGCAGTTTTAATTGGCCTTTTTCTATTTTAGAATAATCCAGAACATCATTAATTGCTCCAAGCAAGCCTAGAGAAGAATATTGAATTACATCAAGATCCGTATTAATAGTTTTGTCTTTATTTATTTCCTTAATGGATTGGGTCAAACCTATAATTGCATTTAAAGGGGTCCTAAGTTCATGACTTATATTGGAGAGAAAATAGGATTTAATTTCATTGGATTCATCAGATTTTTGCAAGGCGATCTCTTGGTGTTTTTCCTTTTCTGTTTTTAAAAGTTTAATTCGATTAGACATCGCCAAGGCAAGAAAAATAATTTCAAAGCCTGTGCCTATTTTTGAGCCATTTTTTGTGATAAAAGAATTAGGAATTAAGCCAAAGTCATTAAAGATTAAAATAAATATACCTACCGTGAAACTGAAAATAGCCAAGGAAAAAAAGACATCGAGCTTTGATATAGCTTAGGATAACAGCGGTGATTAAAATCAGAAGGCCAATAAAGCTAAGTAAGTTGACGACGGGATAATAATACAGTTTTCCTCCCTGATAAAATACAATGAAGAAAAGTAAAATAACCAAGGAACTTAACATTATATTAAGTCCGGTATTCAAAATTTCGCTCAATTTCTTCAGATTGGTATAGATCTGTGCATACCTGCCAAAGGCCATGGCTGAAAGAGAAGCTGTGATCAATATTGCATTTTGATTAAACCATCCGGATTCAGGATCAATATATTGGTGAAAATAGCCATCTAGGGACATATGAAGCAACCCGACAGATAATACATAGAGGCTATAAAGGAGAAAACTGTTATTCCCCATTCCAAAGAAGAAAAGCAGGTAGACGGAAGCAGCTAAAAGTAAAATGCCATAAAATACCCCATTCAGCAATTGATTTTGATAAGTACTCAATATCATGCTTGTGGGACTGTGTAAATCCAATGGAAGATTGATCACCTCCCCATCACTTACGTAGTGAAGATATAGATTATAGGTTTTTCCCGGCTCCAAATGCAATGGAAAAATGATTTTTCTATGGGCTACACTTTTCGCTGAAAATGGTAAAAGGTCTCCGTTTTCAATTTCTTTTACAGGTTCTCCTTCTGTCAATAAATATAATGTGACTAAATCTGTTACCGGTCTAGCAGTTTCAAGATAATATTGTAAGGAAACCATTGTTACATTATGAATTCGAAACCTTAACCAATAATTGTTTTTTGTAAAGCCTAAATTAGTGGAAGGCCCAATCAGAGGTTTAAAATTTAGCTTATTTTCCCTAGTCAAAAATTCCTGAAAGGAAAGGTTGCTTTCACCAAGGTCTGAGAGCTCTGCATAACTATAAAGAGATATGGGATAAGTGTTCTCTTCCTTCTGGACTTCAAATGGTTTTAACTTATAAGAAAATGCATTATCAGAATAAAAAAATGTAATTAATATTAAAAAACCGACTTTTATGACCTTAATCATAGGCAAGCGAAATAAATGAAATGT
>CAXBHA010000413.1:0-3368 GCA_963974955.1 uncultured Yeosuana sp.
CGCAATAAAAATGATAGTTTCCGAAGTCTGTACATATCTAGATTATTTGTGCTTTTGGAAATTTTCTGGATGAATCCCAATCTGGTTGAGTTTCCAAAATACTGATAACGATATGATGAATAATGAAATTCCTATGGGATTATTAAAGAAAGGGTTCGTAAGGGAAATTAGGATAACGAATAATATACTTAGAAAAAGGGCCCTTCGAATAGCCAAATAGGTTTTTTCCCGAACATAGGCATTATATAGGATTGTAAAAAAAATGAACCATACTGCCAATCCTAGGATTCCTTGTTTATGAAAAACTTCCAAATATCCTATTTCCATATGTACCGGTCTAATGGGCACGCCATTACCAAAACCATGGCCAATAAACAATGAAATGGGGTCAATTTGTTCTATAACTTGTTGTATTTGCTGCATTCTAATGGAATCGCTTAAATTCTTATTTCCTAGTTCTATATTTTTAAAGAAAAATAGACTTCCAAAAATAACTGCTACTGTCAAAATAAGTATTTTAAGGTTTAGTTTTAGCAGGAGAGGTAAGCCATAGAAGAGGGCATACAAAATTATGAACATAAGAATTAACCCGCGTGTACCAGATAGGATCATCGCTGTAGTTATGATCAATATGGCCAATCCCTTAAATTTGGAGTTGTCAGTATGAATCCAAAATATTAGACCTATAACCATATAAAGAAAACCTTTATAAAAGAAAAGGCCTTTATTTCCTCTAAAGAAAAATTCTGTAGAGGCTAATTGTGTATTGACATAATTGTAGAATAAATTGAAATCGATTTTTCCGAAATAAAATAGAATTTGAATGAAAATATAGATCACTGCCATTGAAATGCTAGTCTTCTTTATTAAGGAAACCAATAATTTGACCCTCTTTTCAGAATCTATATAAAAACTGAAAAATACCACACTGAAAAAATAGGTTAATGGTTTTACATCTTCTGCAATCAAAATAAAGGAGGCTCCATTTAACCAACCTAGAACCACGTAAAAGATTAATAAGCATAAGACCGCTACAGAAATTTGTATTGCATAGGTAGGAATTTTAGACTGAAAAAGATAAATTACTCCCACTAAGGCTATATTACTAAAAAAAAGTAGTATACGTAGTGTGGTACTCCCTATTTCGAAGACCCGGCCTCCCCCGCCTAAATAAAGTTCCAGCAGGGTAAAAACAAAAAGTAATTTTAATAGGCTTCTCATATAATGTTTTGAATACCTTTATGAGGGATATTTAGTGTTTCTACAGAATCCGAAATAAAATAATATAAAAAGGTACATTTTTTGGGCAACTTTTTTGGAAAGCACGGATTAATTCACGCCTTTATCCTTTAATAGGCTTTTTAAAAAGATATTATTGTTATTGTGTTTCATAATGAAATATACGAACATTATCCAAGCCAAAATACAGATAGATATAACCCAATAATTGTTGTTCGGGTTCCATAATTGAATAATGAAATAAATGAAAGATGTTGAGATTAATAGACATATGTTTTCGAAAGAATGTAACTTAATGGAAGGGACTTCTAGCTTACAGAAAGCAAAGTACATTCCAAAGAGAAGTAAATGTACCAAAACACTTGTCCACGCAGCTGCTACGATTCCATATTTTGGGATCAAAATAAGGTTCAATATTAAACTAACAATTAAAGAAATGCCCACAGTTGTTACCCGATTTACTTGTCTGTTGGAAATTGTGAGTACATTTCCCAACAACGAAGATGTTGTCCGAATAACAACAACGATGGACAAAGGTAAAATCAATATATCCGCGGGTAGATATTCTCGGTTATATAGTAACATGAGAAGTTGTCTGTCAAATGTTGTGAAAAATAAAAAAAGTGAACAACCTATTATTAATAGATACAGAAATATTTTGGATAATAAGTCAGAAACATTTTCCTTATTATAAAATTTAAATGACAAATAAGGTAGTAGTACATTACTTATTAACTCTCCGAACAATAGCAGTATTAAAATCACCCTAAAAACAGATTGATATAATGCCACTTCTTTTGAGCCCAAATATAACGCGATTATCTGCGTGTCTACCATGAAGTAAAATATTCCAAGTACTGAGTGGAGCCCAAATGACCAACTATTTTTTATCAGTTTTTTTATCAGTTTTATGTTAAAGGTATAAATATTGAATAAGGATTTGCACAAATATAGTGTCCAAAGAAACTGTGTTAGTTTAGAGAGTAACAATATACCCACAAGTGACAATAATCCTATTTGAAACTTCCAGTAGATTAGGATGGTTATGGTGACTCCTGCAGCATATATTATGTTCGACTCTGCAAATTTATGAAATCGATTTTGAGTTCTAAATAAGGCTTGTAAATATACAGTAAATGATGAAATTAGGGCAAAAATGATATACATGGTCCCGACACTTAACCAGTCTCCCCGATAAAAATTTAGTATGTACAAGAAAAAGAGTAGACTACTACCAATACCGATTAAAAGTTTGGCTAGAACACTATTGGTTATATATGTTTTTAAGTTAAATATTTCAACGGGATAATCCTTTATTACCATAAGTGAAAATCCAAAATCTGCCATTATAACAGCCAACGTGGATAAGGAAAACCCAAAACTAAGTATTCCAAAATTGTCAACGGTCATAGCTTTTGCCAAAAAAATAAAGACAACACTTCCAGTGTATATTTGCAAGGTAGATGTTAATAAGGACCAGAAAATATTTTTTGAAATAGTAGGCATATATGATTAATCGATTTGGACTGTTCCTTCTAGTCCTACAACGTAATTTTTAATAATTTTCAACTCCGTCATCCATTCACGAACCACTACAGTGTTCCATTTACCTGAATTCACCCCTTTGTTGTCAAGATTATTGTCCCACAACCAAACGGGAGTAGGCCAAAGTGCATATTTTGCCTTTACAGATTCATAAAATATTTTATCAACGCCATTCTGTCCATGATGCGACATTTGTACATAATCGGCTTGTAGTTCTTCTAGACTTGTCCTATTTAAAATTGCATTGCCACCTTCAATCCCTAAATCTCCCAGAAAAAGTACAGATTTAGATTGTCCGGAAATTTTAAATGCCATAGAGGAATTGTTTATGGCGTTTTTAGTTACTATGTCATTTCTGGCCCCCAAAACCTTCATTATAACACCTTTTCCTAAAAGAAAGGTCTCACCCACCTCAACATCAATAAGTGGAATTTGTGAATGGTTAACTACATTGTTATATTGATTAAAAAAGTCCAAGGATGATGCTTCATATAATTTTACCCATTCCTCCTGCAATTTAACGTGGAGAATTCTTTTGATTTTGATTTGTTTTTTTGGTATAATTTTCAACAATGCTCCTGCAT
>CAXBHA010000414.1:0-3365 GCA_963974955.1 uncultured Yeosuana sp.
CTGGGACTCGAAATTGAGCCAATTTAAAGGTTTTTCCATACGTTAGTCAGAATTAAATTCGACGAATGATATTAGGAAAAAGCATTAGAATTTATTTAAAAGAAGGAAGCGTAACTGGAATTAAGTTTGCTGAACTCGTTAATCATACAATTCAATCCCTTTCTTGCCCACGAACTAAAATATCGGATTTAAACAAGCACTTTTCGATTGCCATTAATACTCAAGGTGTATACTTTTTAATTGGTTATGAACAGGACACTTTAAAACCAATGGTTTATATCGGAGAAGCAGAAAATGTATGGGATAGATTGAAAAATCACGATTTGAAAAAGGACTTTTGGAACGAAGTAATAGTATTTACAAGTAAAGATGACAACTTAACCAAATCTCATATTAAATATCTCGAGAGTCGAATTGTGGAAATTGCAAGACAGACGGAAAGGTATAGACTTAAAAATGGAAATAGCCCTAATCTAAATCGACTTCCCTTACCAGACAGAGATGCAATGGAAGAGTTTTTAACCAATATTAAATTATTGACTGGTACATTGGGACACAAATTTTTAGAAAATCCAATTTCAGTCAAGCACATTCCTGAAACAACAGAATTGATTGACGAAACGAAAGAAAAATTATCTGACAAAAAAGACGAACTAGAACTGAATTTAAATGTTAGTGGTATTACAGCCAAGGCTATTCAGACTAATGAAGGCTTGGTAGTTTTGGAAAATTCAGAAGTTGCAGATAATCCAACCAAAAATTATGGATATGGAGCCTTGAGAGAATCCTTAATTGAAGAAGGGTTTATCACTAAAAATCCAAATGGTAAATTGTATTTTTCTAAAAAGCACCTTTTTTCAAGTCCATCTGCGGCAGCGGCTGTAATACTTGGATATTCAGTTAATGGTCGTAACGTCTGGAAAAACGAAAATGGAAAATCAATTAAAGAAATTGAACAAATCGAAATAAAATAACTGCTGGCAATAACTAAGCATTCTGACGGCTGGAACAGCCTAGTCTGAATGCAGTGTTGAACCCTGAGAAATTTCAGGGTACCCTTCGACAGGCTCAGGGACCAGTTTATGGTGTTGGGAACTTGGTTTACTATGGGGAATGATTTTCTTCTTTTGCTTTTTTAGCGATGTGAGAATGAAAAAGTTTCTGATTTTAAATTGTTCTTTGTCCTAGGTTTTTTTTTAGTATTTATTATTGAATAGGTAAACGGTTTTGGTGTGAATTTTAGGCTGTTATTACCATTTGGGCATACCTGTCCCATTAAGCTAACCGGTGTTTTTTATTTTGCTTTCTGATTTTGTTAAACCAGTTGGCTGGTGGTTCCTTGATCAAAGCATGCCGGAGTATGCTTTCTCCGGTTTTGCAATAAGAATACGTTCTGAACAGGTATGCCGTCCTCCTACTTCTATTACGATCTGGTCGATTTGACTGTCGATATTGACCTTATGTGTGGCCTTGAAGGCACTGGCCAAGATTCCATAATGTCTGATCCGGGTAAAACCCTTGGGTACCCTATAGCACCGTTGTAGAAAATACAAGGTAAGTAGGACGAAGAAAAACTTATTAGCCCGCCCTGTAATAAACAGGGTTTGGTTAGATGAAGGGTTACTGATTCTTTGCTTCTTATTATTATCTTTAAAGGTATTAATAAAATAGGCTATCAGGCGCTACGCTACTGGGCAAGGACAACAGTACTGACATTAGGCAAAGTAAATTATTTAAATAATCAAGAATATGAAAAGCAAACTTATACTATCTAGTATTATATGGATAATCTCTTTACAATGTTTTGCTCAGTGGGAGTTAAAAGACACAACTGAATTTTCACCAAGACAAGGTCTACCTAATTTCTTTGATAAGATAAATTCAAAACAAGACGTTAAAATTGGATTTATAGGAGGAAGTATCACTGCGGCAAATGGTTGGCGACCTAAAATAGTATCTTGGCTGGAAGAGCAATACTCCATAAATGACTTGTTCAGCTACAGTGCCGCCATTGGAGGTACTAACTCTAAGTATGGAGTGTTTAGAATTGATGAACATTTACTGAGTAAGTCTGATTTTGACCTGATATTCATCGAATTTGCAGTGAATGATGGCGGTGCAAGTTCCTCTGATGTAGAAAAAAGCATGGAAGGAATGGTGCGTAAAATATGGTCAAAAAATCCATATACAGATATTTGCTTCGTTTATACAGTTAATGCAGCTTCATTATCTGACTGTGAAAACGGTAAAATGAATATGTCTGCGACTAAACATGATTCAATAGCGTCATATTATGACATACCATCTGTTTTATTGACTCCTCAAACTTATAATAGGATTGAATCAGATTCTGTTGTTTGGTATGACAGCGATTATGACAAAACGACCTTCTTAAACAGTTCTGGGCAGTACGTTTTTACAGCAGACAAAGTTCATCCAACAGATTTCGGACACGAAGTTTATAAGGATATTTTAGCAAAATGTTTATTGAAAATAGATACGTTGAGAGGTGTAAAAGAACATCTTTTAAAGCCTGTATTGAATACCGACAATTATGAAAATACTACGATGATTAAAGGTAAAGGAATGCAATCAAAAAATTACGATTATGTTGATTCAACCGGACAGTTAAGCTATCTCGACAAATTTAACCCAATAGAAAATCCCTATTTTGTTTCTCAAGACACTAGCTCTACTTACCAATTTTCCTTTATAGGAAATGAAATGGGTTTAGATATATTAGTCGGCCCAACAGGAGGAAGGTATATTATTGAGGTCGATGGAGTAAAAAAAGAGTTTGCTAACTGGGATGGTTATTGTTCTTATTATAGAAAGCAGTCAAGGTTTGTGAAATTGAGTGAAACGAAGAAGCATATTGTGAAAATTTATCCATCCGGTCAACCTTTAACTCTTGAAGAAAAAAGAAATTCATTGAATAATGATAGTAGAAAAGCAGACTTTGACACCAATCCTGAGAAATATGATAAAAACGAATTGATTTTTTCACATATATTTCTGAATGGAACATTGTCTGATTAATCAACTGATAATATGTTAAGGAAACACCATTAATTGGTCGGTGGATAAATATTATGAAGACGGCAATGTTTGAGTAACTTTGGAGCCTTTTGAGCTGTAAATCATAACCTGACACATTTTCACAGGCTTTTTCAATAATAGATTGCTTTTATTTAATAGCTTAAAGTGTTGAATATTAACGATAAGTCTATTGTAGGAAGAAAAGCAATAAAGCCGGCTTCCTGCCTTAGGAGGATTCGTTCAACACCATATATAAGCTATGGCTTGGTCATGTAAGCTACCCTTAAAACCGAACTGTTTAAAAGTATAAATTTTATTAACTTTAA